>NZ_JBEXUS010000002.1:0-208660 GCF_040614455.1 Nocardia sp. NPDC005978 | reverse complement strand
GATCGCCGCGGTGGCGGTACAGGGGGGGCGTTGCCCCCCGGCCCAGCGGGCCCCCCCCCCCCCCCCCACACTCGGTTGCGTGATCGCGCAACCGGAACGCGGACCTCGCTGTCCACGCCGGGAAGCTGCCGAGTCGCACACCGTGCCGGGTCACCGGCCGAGGAGAGGCCCGAGATGCACAGCGCCGATGGGATGCCCGCGACCCTCGCACATCCGGTGGACCCGGAGATCGCCGAGTTGCTGGCGCACGCGCGGACCGGCTCGGTGCGCGCGGTGGGTCGCCTCCTGTCACTGGCGGAGGGACCGCGTTGCGCCGACGTCTGTGCCGCCCTCACTTCCGCCGCAGCACCGGTTATCGGGGTGACGGGACCGCCCGGCACCGGAAAGTCCACCGCCATAGCGGGTTTGGCCGCCGCCTATCGGTCACGCGGCCTTCGGGTCGCGGTGCTCGCGGTCGACCCCACCTCCCCGTTCAGCGGCGGCGCGCTGCTCGGCGACCGGATCCGGATGGCCGAACACGTGGACGATCCCGAGGTGTTGATCCGGTCCCTCGCCACCCGCGGGCACACCGGTGGACTCTCGGCCGCCGTGCCGGTGGCGGTCCGGCTGCTGGCCGCACTGTCCTATGACGTGGTGCTCCTCGAGTCGGTGGGCGTCGGTCCGTGCGAGCTCGAGATCGCCGCGGTCGCCGATCTCGTGGTGGTCCTGCTCGATCCAGGGGCCGGGGACGCGGTGCAGGCCGCCAAGGCCGGGCTGCTCGAGATCGCGGATGTGCTGGTGGTCAACAAGGCCGATCGCGAGGGCGCCGATCAGACCACGCGCGACCTGCACGCCGAATCCGGGGTTCCCGTGCTGACCTTGATCGCCGCCCGAGGTGACGGCATCGACGAGTTGGTCGAGGTCATCGACGGGCGGCTCTCGGCACACCCGTCGCCCCGTGAGCCGGCGTAGGCGCGTGCACCGCGCCCGCGTTCGCGGTGGGTGCGGCTCCGCGCCGGCGTCGAGCGGCTACGCGGGCAGGCGAACCATCGCCTCCTGCGCGTACGAGGCGACCAGGCTCCCCGACTCGGTGAGGATGTCGCCCCGGCCGAAGCAGCGCCCGTGCGCGAGCAGCGGGCTGTGCTGACGCAGCAGTAGCCAGTCGTCGGTGCGGAACGGGCGATGGAACCACAGGGTGTGCGAGGTGACCGCGGACAGGAAGGCGGTGCCGTTGCCGCGCTGGTCGAACCCGGCCACCGGCAGCAGCGCGGTGCCGATCAGGGTGAGGTCGGTGGCGTAGGCGGCGATCGCCTGGGACAGTGCGGGTTCCACGACCGGGGTGCGCATCCACAGTTCGTATTCCGGGGCGCGTGCGGCGGGATCGTTCAGATCGGTGAGCGAGCGCACCTCCCAGGGCAGCAGATCCATGCCGTCGATCTTGTGCTCGGCGGAGGGGAGCGCGGGAATCGGTGCGACACTGTGGAAGTCGGGGCCGTCCTCGGTGCTGTGCAGGGAGATGGAGGCGGTCGCGATGATCTTGCCCGCCTGCTCGGCCGTGGCGGTGACGGTCGCGAAGGTGCGCCCGGCGTGCGCGCGCTCGAGCCGGTAGCGCACGGGCTTGTCGGCGCGGCCCTCGCGCGGGAACACCACGTGCAGCGACTTGACCGTCTTGTCGGGAAAACTCAGCGCTGCGGCGAGGGTGAACTGGCCCAGCAACTGCCCGCCGAACACCCGGTGATAGTCCAGCTTCTGATTGCGCCCCTCGAAGACGGTGGTGTCTGCGAGGGGCGGTTGCTCGTCCAGGTTCAGACAGGCGACGAGATCGGTCCACAGCTCGGTCATGCCCCGAGTCTAAGTAAAGTTCTCCTGAATGAGAACAGCGTTCTCAGGCGCGGGTGAAACCGTGCGCGCAGAAGTTCCAGACCTCGGTGGCGGTGATCGGGTTCGGGGTCTCCTCGTCGATCGCCCCGGAGGACTGCGCGGTGAACATGACCGTCTGCATCACCATCGCCGACAGCCGGCGCGGGTTCGCGTCCGCCGGCAACTGCCCGGCCGCGGCGGCCTGTTCCATCAACTCGGTGAACAGGGTCAGCAGCGGCGCGTGCGCCACCTTCACCTGACTCGGATGCGAAAGCAGCAGCTGCGGTGCGAAATCGGTGAACAGCGGGCGCTGTGCGGACGGATCGGGCCGGCACAGTTCGAAGAGCAGTTCGACCGAGATCTGCAACTTGTCCAGGGGATCGGTCTGCCCGTCGGCGGCGGCGCGCAGCTGCTCGGCGGTCCGGCTCAGCGCGTCCTCGAACAGGGCGAGCAGCAGCTCGTGCTTACCGTCGAACTGCAGGTAGAAGCTGCGCAGCGACTGCCGGGAGCGGTCGACGACCTCCTGGACGGTGAAGTCGGTCGATCCCTTCTCGGTGATGATGGCCTGCGCGGCGTCCAGGAAACGCTGAACGCGTTCCTCGGCTCGCACTTTGGCGGCGCGCAGCGAGCGCTCGACAGCGCGCTGCTTCCAGGCTGGCTCTTCGCTCGGGCTGGTCACGGCCGCATCGGTCCTCGGTTGTAGGGGGAGAACATGAATGCACTGTACCGGAGAACGTCGTATTCCTGGACTCTAGGGTCGGCGCGCCTTCCATCGTCGCGAAGGATGACTTTCATTCTAGGAGAATGATATTCTCGCTTGCGTTACGAGCGCATCAGTGAGGAGGCGTGCCGGGATGCTTTTGGAGTTCGACTCCGACCAGCGGCTGTGGCAGAAAACGGTCCGCGAGGTCATCGCCAAACACGGTCCGCCCGAACTGGTGCGCGCGGTCGCGGACCGCGGTGCGACCACCGACGAACTGTGGCGGGTGTACGTCGATCAGGGCTGGACCGAACTGACCGATCCCGCCGACGCGGTCGAGCTGGCCATCGTTCTCGAAGCCCTCGGCTACGCGACCGATCCGACGCCGTTCCTGGCCACCATGACCCAGTTCGCGCCCCTGGCAGCCGGATCCGGCGACGGCTCGGCCCCGGGCGCGGCCGTGTACGAGGGGGTCACCGCCTTCCACGACGGCACAGGCTGGTTGCTCAGCGGCACCGGGCGCCACGTGCTCGACGGTGATCGCGCCGAACGGTTCGCCGTCGCCACCCGCGCCGGGGTGTTCACCGTGCCCGCCACGGACGCGATCATCCGGCGCGAGGCGGCGTTCGATCCCGTCCTGCACGTGGCGGAGGTGAGCTTCGCGGGCATCCGCGTCGGCGAGAGCGATCGGATCGACGCCGACATCGAACGCGGCCGCCACATCGCCCTGACCGGTATGGCGCTGACCATGGTCGGCGCGTGCGCGCGCGTGCTGGACCTGGTGCTCGACCATGTCCGGGGCCGCGAGCAGTTCGGGGTGCCGATCGGCTCGTTCCAGGCGGTCAAACACAAGGCCGCCGATATGCACGTGGCCATCGAAAGAGCGCGGGCCCTGGCCTATTTCGCGGCTCTGACGATCTCGGCCGACGATCCGCGCCGCCGCGTGGCCGCCTCGATGGCCAAGGCCGCGGCGGGGGAGTGCCAGTCGCTGGTGTTCCGGCACGGCATGCAGCTGTTCGGGGCCATGAGCTACACGTGGGAGAACGACCTGCAGTTCGCGCTCAAACGCGCCAAGGCCGGCGAGCTGCTGCTCGGCGGAGTCGTGGCGCATCGGGCGCTGATCGCCGAGGAGTACCGTGCGACTGACTTTTGACGCCGAGGTCGAGGACTTCCGCGCCGCCTTCGTCGAATTCCTGACCGAGCACATGCCGGACCTGGCGCAGGCCCGCGCCGATCGCCCGGTCTCGAGCGCCGAGGTGCCCGACTGGGCGCGGCAGTGGCAGCGCACCCAGTTCGAGCACGGGTGGCTGTTGCCCGGCAACACACCGGAATTCGGTGGTCGCAACGCCTCGATCCTGCAGCAGTACGTGCACCTAGAAGAGCTGTCCCGCCGGCGCATCTACCACAGCTTCAACCCGCAGGGCCTGGGCATCGTGGCGGCGTCGCTGCTGTCCTTCGGCACCGCGGAACAGAAGAAGAACTGGGCCGTGCGGATCCTGCGCGCGGAATTGACCGCGGCCCTGGGCATGAGCGAACCGGGTGCGGGGTCGGACCTGGCCGGGCTGCGCACCCGCGCGGTGCGCGACGGCGACGACTTCGTGGTCAACGGCCAGAAGGTGTGGACCTCCGGCGCGCATCACGCCGACGTGCTGCTGACCTTCGTGCGCACCGATCCCGACGCGCCGAAACACAAGGGCCTGAGCGTTCTGCTGATTCCCACCGACACCCCCGGGGTGACCCGGCGGCCGTTCCCGTCCATCTGCGGTCCGCGCGATGTGGACTTCAACGAGGTGTTCTTCGAGAACGCGCGGGTGCCCGCGGAGAATCTGGTCGGCCCGCTGCACGGCGGCTGGGGCGTGGCCAACGGCTCGCTCGGCCACGAGCGGACCATGCTGTGGCTCAGCTTCGCCGACCGATTGCAGTGCCTGATAGACGATTTCGAGCCGCACAGCGTGTTCGACAGGGACCACTACGCCACCCTGGTCATGGACAATCTGTCGCTGCGCCTGCTCGGTTCGGCGGCGCTGGCGCGGGAGTCGCGCGGGCAGCAGGATGTGGCCGGGTTGTCGGTGCTCAAGCTGCTGGGGTCCGAGGCCGTGCAGACCGCCTCCGAGCACGCCCTCACCGCCGCCGGTCCCGAGGGCCTGCTGAACGAAATGTTCACGGGGCCCATGCATCCGCTGAACCACGACAACACCGTGGGCAGCTGGTTCGAACGGTACGCCCGCAGCTTCGCGGGCACCATCGCGGGCGGAACGTCCGAGATTCAGCGCAACATCATCGCCGAGCGGGTGCTCGGTCTTCCCCGGAGTCGATAAACATGAGCGAGTACATCCGCTACGAGGTCGCCGACAAGATCGCGACCATCAGCCTGAACCGCCCCGAGGCCGCCAACGCTCAGAACGGCGACCTACTGGACGAATTGGACGCCGCCTGGACCCGGGCCGCCGCGGATCCGGAGGTCGCGGTCATCGTGCTGCGAGCCGAGGGCAAGCACTTCTCGGCGGGGCACGATCTCAAGGACAGCTCCTGGCCGGACCCGTCCCGGATCACCCTCGACACCATCTACGAGATCGAATCCCGTCGCTACCTGGAGTATTCGCTGCGCTGGCGCAACGTGCCCAAGCCGTCCATCGCGGCGGTGCAGGGCCGGTGCATCGCCGGGGCGCTGCTGCTGTGCTGGCCGTGCGATCTCATCGTGGCCGCCGACGATGCGCTGTTCTCCGACCCGGTCGTGCTGATGGGCATCGGCGGCGTCGAATACCACGGGCACACCTGGGAACTGGGGCCGCGCAAGGCCAAGGAGATCCTGTTCACCGGGCGGCCGATCACCGCGACCGAGGCCGAGAGCACCGGCATGGTGAACACGGTCGTGCCGCGCGCCGAACTCGACGCCAAGACCCGTGAGCTCGCCGCCCACATCGCCACCATGCCGCCGTTCGGCCTGCGCCAGGCCAAGCGCGCGGTGAACCAGACCCTGGATGTGCAGGGCTTCTACGCCGCGATCCAGTCGGTATTCGACATTCATCAGACCGGTCACGGAAATGCGCTCAGCGTCAACGACTTCCCGGTGCTGATGCGACTCGAACAAATGAAGGCGAATATCGAGTAATCCTCCCACCGGATCTACTGTTCGTATTACCGTACGCCCGAGAAACACCCTTCGCGGGGCCCGTCGAGGCCCCGCGCTTCTCCCTTTCAGATGAGGAACCACCATGCGAATCTCTTTCCGTCGCACCTCCGCCGCCGCCCTCGGGGTACTGCTCGCCGCGGCAGCGCTCACCGGCTGTAGTTCGGACGACGATTCCACCTCGGCCAAGACCTCGGCCGCGGTGACCACCACGGCCGCGGCCGCCCGGGCCGACGAGGCCACCACGAAGGCCATCACCGATGCCTTCACCACCTTCTTCAATGCCAAGGCCCCCACCGAACAGCGCGTCGCCACCGTGGAGAAGGGGCAGGAGTTCGCCCCGGTCCTGCAGGCCGCCGCGGCCAACCCGCAGGCCTCGGGCACCTCGGCCACGGTCTCCGCGGTCAAGGTCGTGGACGGCACGCACGCCGACGTCACCTACACCCTGCTGCTCAACGGCACCCCGGCACTGCCGGACCAGGCCGGCAACGCGGTCAAGGAAGGCGACAAGTGGAAGGTCGCGGCCATCACCTTCTGCGCGCTGCTCTCGCTGCAGGGCGGCACGTCCACCGCCTGCTGACCTGCGCGGACAGCGCCTGCTCGCTGCCGGCCCCGGGAAACGGGCCGGATCCGGCGCGGCAGGCGGGCGACAGTGTCGAACCGAGCGGATATCGTAGGGCCATGGCCTCACCCGCACCGCGTCACGATCCCGACCCGGGCGCCCCGGCAGCCGAGCCCGGGGCGATCCGGGCCGCGCTGACGCCCACCCTGCGGGCGGAGTTCGATCGCGAATGGGAATTCGTGCTCGAGAAGGCCAAACAAAGCAAGGAACTCTCGGGAATTCACGAACTGCTGCTCAAATGGCGGCATCTCGCGGCGGCCGAATTGCGGGAGCCGGGTGCGTATTTCGCGCTGCAGGCCAAGGCCGAGCAGATTCAGCGGACCGGGGCCAATCCCGGTGCGGGCAGCGTCGAGGACCTGCGCGCGTTGATCGAGCAGCGGCTGCGGGCGCGCTGAGCGTGTATCGGATCGTTCCCGACCCGGAAACTTTCGACCAGGTCGCGGCTCTGCCCCTGGATGCCCTCGAAGGCTATGCCGAGGTGTTGTCGTTCCTCGAACTCACCCCGTGGGCCGGGCACCCGCAGCACGTGGACAACCCCGAAGGCGCGGTGCGCTACTGTTTGTTCGGACCCGACTCGGCGGGCCAGATCGTGTACCTCGTCCTGGAGAACGTCCGCGAGGTACACGTGCTGCGGGTGTTGTGGATCGGCTGACGCTCAGCGTCCGGCGCTGACGGTGTCCCCGCGCAGCAGGTCGGGATCGATGGCGGCCGCGCGTGCGAGCGTGGCCTGCGCCATCTTGATGTGTGCGGCGTCGACCAGGACGCCGTCGACGCCGACCGCGCCGCGGCCGTTCGCCTCCGCTTCGCGGTAGGCGGCGATATTGCGTTGGGCCAGCGCGATTTCGGCCGCGGTGGGGGAGTAGACGCGATTGGCGATGGGAACCTGGGCGGGGTGGATCGCCCACTTGCCGGTGTAACCGAGCAGCGAGGCGCGGTGTGCGTCGCGTTCGTAGCCTTCGACGTTGCCGTAGTCCGGGTAGGGCGCGTCGATGGCCAGCACGCCGGCGATGCGCGCCGCGACCAGGGTCTTGTTGCGGGCGTAGTGCCAGAAGTCGCCGGGGTAGTCGCCGAGCGGCTCGAAGTTGGTGTCCACGCGCGCGCCCTGGGACAGCGAGAAGTCGCCGACGCCGAAGATGATGGCGTCGATTCGGTCGCTGGCGACCGCGATCTCCTCGGCGTTGGCCAGGCCCTCGACCTCCTCGATCAGCACCTCCAGGCGGATCCGGCGGGTCAGGCCCAGCTTGTCCTCGAGCTGGGTGAGCAGCAGATCCACCCACCACACGTCGCGCGCGGTGCACGCCTTGGGCACGACGATGGTGTGCAGCTTCTCGCGGGCGCGGGTGACGACCTCGATGATGTCGTCGTGGCACCACTTGGTGTCGAGCCCGTTGATGCGGATCGCGGGAACCGTTCGGCCCCAGTCCATCTCGGCGAGGGCGGTAATGGCCTTCTCGCGTGCGGACTCCTTGAGCGATTCGGGGGTGGCGTCCTCGAGGTCCAGGAACACCAGATCCGCGCCGCAGGAGAGCGCTTTGGCGAACATGTGGTCGTTGCAGGCGGGCAGGGCGAGTTCGGAGCGCCGCACGAGCAGGGTCATCGTCGAATTCCTTCGTGGTTCGGGATTGTCGGAGCGGGTCAGAGCACGCCGCGGTGCCGCAGGTCGGCCACCTCGTCGGCGCTCAGGCCCAGCAGTTCGCCGTAGACCTCGGCATTGTGTTCACCCAGCCGCGGGCCGAGATGCTCGACGCGGCCGTGGCTTTCGGAGAAGCGGGGTACCGGGGCCTGCACGGTCATCGTGCCGAGTTCGGCGTCGGCGACCGGGACGAAGACCTCGCGGTGGCGCAACTGCTCATCGCGTAGGAGGTCCTCGATATCGTAGACCGGGGCGGCCGCGACCTCGTGCGCTTCGAACGCCGACATCGCCTGGGCGAGTGTCTGTTTCGACACCCAGTCCGCGACGACGTCGTCCACCTCACGGGCGCGAGCCAGGCGGCGCTGCGGGTCGGAGAACTCCGCGTCGGTGACCAGGTCCGCGCGTCCGATCGCCCGGAACACGCGCAGCGCCAGGGCGGGGGAGCTGCCGGACATGGCGAGCCATTTGCCGTCGGCGGTGCGATAGGTGTTGCGCGGCGCGGAGATGTCCCAGCGGTTTCCGGCGCGCTGGGCGACGATGCCGAGCTGGTCGTAGCCGAGCAGGGTCTGTTCGAGCAGGCGCGCGAGGGGATCGACCAGGTTGATGTCGATCAGCTGCCCGGGACCGCCGTGCACGTCCCGGTGATAGAGCGCCATCAGCACCGCGTAGGCCGCGTTCAGCGAGGCCACGCCGTCGGCGAGCATGAACGGCGGCAGGGTCGGCGGGCCGTCCGCCGCGCCGGTGATGTGGGCGAATCCGCTCATGGCTTCGCCCAGGGTGCCGAAGCCGGGACGCTCGCTCTTGGGGCCGGTCAGTCCGAAGCCGGTGATGTGGAGCATGATCACGCGGTCGTTGACCGCGCGCAGGCTCTCGTAGTCCAGGCCCCATTTGCGCAGCGTCTGCGGCCGCGTATTGCTCACCACCACATCGGCTTCGGCCACCAGCCGGCGCAGCAGATCCTGGCCTTCGGCGCCGCGCATGTCCAGGGTGATGGAGCGTTTGTTGCGGGACACCGACTTCCACATCAGGCCGACGCCGTCGCGCTGCGCACCCCAGGTGCGGATGGGATCCCCGACCCCCGGTTGCTCGACTTTGATCACCTCGGCGCCGAATTCACCGAGGTAGGTCGCCGCCAACGGTGCGGCGGCCAGGGTGGCCAGGTCCAGGACCCGCACACCCGAGAGCATGGCGTTCATAACGCGACCGGTCCGGTGGGCACGGCCGGGCGGCGCACCGCGGGGCGATCCAGTCCGAGATGATCGCGCAGGGTGTTGCCCTCGTAGGCGGTGCGGAACAGGCCGCGCTGTTGCAGGCGCGGAACCACCATGCGCACAACGTCTTCGAACGATCCGGGCATGTGCGTGGCGGCCAGGACGAAGCCGTCGCAGGCGCCGCCGTGGAACCATTCGGCCATCTGGTCGGCGACCTGCTCGCCGGTGCCGACGAATCGCGGGCCCTGCAGCAGGGTCGCGCGGTGACCGGCCAGGTCGCGGACGGTGACCGTCCCGCCGATATGGGTGCGCAGATTCTGCACCAAGCCCCGGATGCCCGAGACCGAGGCGATCAGCTCATCGGTGACCGGGTCGTCGAGATCGTGCTGTGCGAAGTCGTAGTTCATCAGCTCCGACAGCAGTGTCAGCGACGCCATCGGGTGCACCAGGTCCTCGAGCAGCATGGCCTCGCGCTCTCTGGCGTGCTGCTCGGATTCGCCGACCACCGCGTACGCCATGGGACAGATCTTCACCGAGTCCGGATCGCGCCCGGCGTCGGCGATGCGCGCCTTCTGATCGGCGTAGTGGTTGCGGGCGACCTCGAGCCCGGGGTCGCCGGTGAAGATCAATTCCGCCCAGCGCGAGGCGAATTCGCGGCCGCGTCCGGACGAGCCCGCCTGAATGATGACCGGCCGGCCCTGCGGGGTGCGCGGGACGGTCAGCGGTCCGCGCGCGGAGAAGAACCGGCCGACGTGCCCGAGTTCGTGCACCTTGCCGGGATCGGCGTATATCCCGGCCGCGCGGTCGTGGATGATCGCGTCCTCGTCCCAGGTGTCCCACAGTCCGCTGACGACCTCGAGGAACTCGTCCGCGCGGTCGTAGCGCTCGTCGTGGCCGAGATGGGCGTTGACGCCGAAGTTCTGGGCCTCGCTGTCGTTGACCGAGGTCACGACGTTCCACGCGGCCCGCCCGCCGGACAGGTGATCCAGGGTGGAGAAGGTCCGCGCCACATGGAAAGGCGCATAGTACGTGGTCGAATACGTTGCGCCCAAACCGATCCGCGACGTGCTCTGCGCCAGCACACCGAGCACCACGCCCAGATCCAGCTTGACCGGCCGCGCCCCGTAGCGCACCGCCTCGGCCACCGAACCGTCGTAGATGCCCGGCATGGCCAGCCGGTCGTCGAAGAACATCAGGTCGAAGCAGCCTTCCTCCAGCTGCCGCCCGACCTTCGCGTAGTAGGACGCGTCGAGGTACCCGTGTTCGGTGGCCGGATGCCGCCACGAACCCGCGTAGACCGAAGTGCTGCCCGCCTGCATAAAAGCGACCAGGGTCATGCGGTCGCGACGCTGTGCTGTCATATTGTGAACGTAACATCTGATATATCAGATATCAAACCTTGTATCCGACACCTGCTAGGCTCCCGCAAATGGCATCGCGATCAGTCGATATCGGCGGCACAGTGCGCGAACGCGCAGCCCGTGAACTCCGTGACCGCATCCTCACCGGCGCGCTCCCCGCCGGCGCGCGCATAGACCTCGATGCGATCACCGAGGAGTTCGCCACCAGCCGCACCCCCGTCCGCGAGGCGCTGCTGGAGCTGTCGTTCGAGGGCCTGGTTCGCGTGGCGCCCCGCAGCGGCATCACGGTGCTGGGCATCAGCCCCGCCGATGTCATGGACAGCTTCACGATCCTCGGCGTCCTGACCGGCCAGGCCGCCGCCTGGTCGGCGGAACGGGCCACCTACGCCGAACTCGCGCACCTGCGTGAACTCGCCGACGCGGTGGCGAGCCACTCCGGCGAAGACGCGATAGCCGACGCCAATTGGCGCTTCCACCAGCAGATTCACCGCACGTCCCATTCGCCCCGCCTGCTGACTCAAATCAAACAGGCGGCCCGCGTGGTCCCCACGAACTTCCTGCGCGTCTTCCCCGAACACGAACAGAACGCCCTGCACGAACACGATCAGCTCCTGGAGGCGCTGACCGACCGCGACCCGATTCGCGCCCGCGACATCGCCGAACGTCACGTCCTCGATGCGGGCCGCTCGCTCACCGACTGGCTGCGGCGAAACGATCCGGGCGCGCCCGCGGCCGAGTAGCGGCCGGTTTGTCGGAGTCGGTCCCGGGCACTCCTCGATCGAGGATGGGAGGTGCTGGATTCCGATGAGCGGAGATGATGCGGTATTCGAGCCTGTCGACGACGACGCGCAGACCACCGAGTACACCGAGGTCGTGGGCAAGTTCCGGTTCTGGTTCGAGGACCAGCGGTGGGAGTGGTCGCCCGAGATCTGGCAGCTGTACGGGTACGAGCCGGGTGAGAAGGTGCCCACCACCGAGCTGCTGCTGTCGCACAATCATCCCGACGATCGTGCGGCGGTCGCCGACGCGCTGGCCGCCGCGATCCGCGACCACGGCGCCTTCGGCAGCCGCCATCGCGTCATCGACACCTCGGGGGTGCACCACCAGGTTCTGGTGGTGGCCGACGGGATGTTCGACGCCACCGGGACGGTGGTCGGCACCGAGGGATATTTCATCGACCTGACCGCGAGCATCGAACGCAGTCGGCGCGCGACCATCGAAGAGGCGATGCCGGAGTTGATTTCGGCCCGCGCGCAGATCGAACAGGCCAAAGGCGTGCTGATCCTGGCGTACGGCCTCACGCCCGACCAGGCGTTCGCGACCCTGCGCTGGCGCTCACAGGAGACCAACGTGAAACTGCGGGTGCTGGCCGCGCGCCTGGTCGCCGCTGCGCACGCGCTCCGCGGCGGACCCACCCAGCTGCGGATCAAGATGGACCACATCGTGCTGAGCCTGCACGAGTACGAGGATCCGCCGCAGGAACGCAGGTGATGTAGCGATCCCGGTCAATGCCCGGCGCGGGCGTGCCTGCCCGTGTCCGGTGCGGCCGTCATGTCGATCGGGCCCGTGAGTTCGCAGTCCAGGTGGGCCGGGAGCGGCAGGACAAGGGTCGGTTCGTCGAGTTCGCGGTGTATCTGGCGCAGGAACGCGTCGAGGCTCTCGTAATGGGCGAGGATGTGTTCGAGCAGTCGCAGTGCGGTCTCGTGTTCGGTGTGCGCGGTCGTCATCGATCCTCCATCAGGGGCAGGCGAACCGCGTAGACACGCGGTTCGAACCGGGCGAGCGGGCGTTGGCACCGGGGTAGTCGGGTTGGTGCCGGCTGGGTGCTACCCATCGGGGTCGGCGTAAACGGTGACCCGCGTGGCGTGAACTGGCGTGTCGATCCCTTCGCTCACGAATCCGGACATTCGGAACCACTTCGTGTGCAAGCTGTTTGAATCGCGAACAGCGGGTATCTAACCTGCGGCATCTCGCTGCCGAGGAGGCCGATCCTCACCGGTAGCGCAGCGCCAACCGGCCGCTTCGGCGGCCCGGGTCCCGGCCTGTAACGGGACCCTGCTCCACCTCGTGGCGGTGGGCGCCGGCAGCCGGTCGGCGCCCACCGCCACCCGTGTCGCGGGCCGCGTACCGAAGGGACTCCGGCAGCCCTCGTTGCCTGCCATGGTCATTCGCTGACATGTGTGCCGCAGAACACACAATCGAACGCCGAAAATAGGTGTGGCAGCCCGTTTTCCGGGAATATGGGCGACATCGGACCGCAGCGTGGCGGACATCGTTCCTGCGGAAGGTGACCCCCATGGCGATAACGCTCTTGATCACGATCGGCCTGGCCCTGCCCACGGCGGTGCTGGCCGCCTATTCGACGGTGGCCGCCGTCTATTGGTGGGAGCGGCAGCACGCCCGCCTGCCCGCGCGGGTGATCCAAACCTCGGACCCCTTCGTCCGGACGAGCCGCCCACCCGTCCTGGGTCGCCGTCGGCGGTTCTAACGTGATTCATTGCGCCGCAGCTGTTTCGTGAGTGGCTGCGGCGCAATGAGTCACTGTGGAAGAACACACGTGGGCGACGAGCCGGCCGAACGTCCGGAACTGCCGAATACAGCCCCCGGGACGTAGCTTCAGAGCTCGAACCAAGCCACATCAACCCAGTGCGGAACCCGACCGGCCGCCAGATGAAGGTGGAAGTCGGGACCATCATGCACCCGATCCACCGTGGGGTCGGTCAGTTGGCTGACGGTGCAGACGTAGTCGCCGTTCGGGAGCTCGATCCCGGACCTGTACATATCCTTGTCCGCGTCCACGGCGCAGTCCTCGAACTGCGCAGACATCGTCACAGTCTCGTAGTTGACGACCACCAGCTCACCGCGGGTGACGGTGATCGGGCCAACGGCCTGGCGCACGACGGGCAGCGCGGGGTCCAGTGCGGTGGTCGAGACGTCGATCCGCCATTCGTCCTCGCCACCGGTTCCCCACAGCAGCAATGTCTTACGCTGCATCTCGGACCTGAAACGACCGAACAGCGTCTCCAAGGTCCAGTCCTCGTCCAC
Organism: Nocardia sp. NPDC005978; assembly: GCF_040614455.1. Lineage (NCBI taxonomy): Bacteria > Bacillati > Actinomycetota > Actinomycetes > Mycobacteriales > Nocardiaceae > Nocardia > Nocardia sp. NPDC005978. The sequence continues at coordinate 195,119 of NZ_JBEXUS010000002.1, read as the reverse complement.
GAACGACCTATAGGCGTGTGGGTCGACAAGTCCGAGGAATCCCGAATCATCAGACATCTCTTCGATCCGGTGCAGAAACTGGATCATGCGGAAGCCCTCCCCGAATTAGGCACGAGAACGCTTGTGGTACGCAACGCTCGCTCATGTCGCTTACAAGTCGGTTCGGCTGGCCAGGCGGCAAATGCGCGTGCAATTGCGCACGGTGACGACCGAAGGCTGACACGCATCGTCCCGTGCCGAGCAGTAGGGAATGCTGGTGTCGTGAGCGACCTACCGCGCCGCTGGGATCCGATGACTTCGGTTCAGCGCGATCTCAACGATTCCGTCTACCACGGAGACAAGTGGCAGGACCGGCATTGGCTGAACGTGCCAGGTCCCTTCTACACAGGGCAGACCGACACCTGTTGGACCGGAAGGATTTACGCGCCGCGCAATGTCCTTTACGGCGGTGAGCACTACAACGAGTTCGTCTATCGCCAGCCGAAGTCGCCCTCCGAGGTCGAATCCCTATTGGAAGCGGCGGACGCCGACCCGTTCGACGGTTACGCCTGCGATGGGGACTCGCGTTGGACTGCTGAGGCCGTTCGTGCCTGGTGGAGTGGTCGCGGCGAGGTCACCGAGCACCTTGCACAGTTGCTCGCCGAGTACACGAGTGAGGGCGCTCCCAGCCAGTCAGCCGATCCAGCGGAGGGCGTCCGGGACTTTCTTACCTATCTGGCCACCGACCTCGCAACCGACCTGCGGCAGTACGTGTTCAGATTGGAGAACGGTCTATACCCGGCCGACGACGACGCGCTGCCGCATCTGTAACGAGATCCTCCGCGGTTGCCGGCGGAGGTCACCTGGTGCTCAGTGGCACATCCCAGAACGCAAGTTCGTGGCGCATGCCCGTCAGGAACAGTTCCTCGGCGTTGTCGCCGCCCGCTTCGTCGAGCATTTGAGCGCAGCGGGCTGTGAGGGCTGCGAAGCCAGGGTCGGCGTAGGTGTCGATCCAGCGTTGGTAGCGGGGGTCGGCGGGTGGGTTCGCGGCGAGGATGGTGCCGAGGGTGGAGTAGCCCCACATACAGGGGTAGAGGGCGGCCAGACCGTCGGCGTAGTTGTCGGCTGAATCCAGCAGGAACGCGGTGTAATTCGTGCACGGTTCGCCCTTGACCGCGCCGTCGAGGTCGGCGCCGAACTCCGTGGCCAGACCGCGGTGTAGCGAGATCTCGTCGTGCAGGGTGGCGTGCGCGAGGTCGACCAGGTCGCCTAGGTGGGCGGCGGGCGCCTGCCAGGCGAGGCGGGAGAAGACTCGGACGTAGTCGAGCAGGAACAGGTAGTCCTGTTCCAGCCAGGAGCGGAATACCGGCTCGGCGAGATCGCCTTTCGCGATCCCGGCCACGGTCGGGTGCGCTAGTTGCTCCTCGACAAGTGGGCGGCCCAATTGCTCCAGGTGTGCTGCAAGCCCCATACGAGTCGCCTCTCCTAACTCTCCCGATCGCGTGGCGACGTCACCGCCGGCTGCCACATCCCCTTTGGATGGTGCGGTGAATGGCGCCGGGTCAACGCCTCATAATGCCGCATACCGCGCTGACCGAACGATCCAGCCTGGCGCAGTGGAAGATCAACCGGCAGTGGTGATCCGAGGCCAACCCGGTGCCATCGGGTCTATTGCGCGAAGGAATGGGAAGTCGACACCGAATTCGACCTCTACGACGATTGCCGCTCCATCGCTGGCGACGCGGGCACCCGCCCAGAAGGGCATCACCGCGGGCTCGATCGGTAGCGACAGCAGTATCATCGCCGAGCGCGTCAGACGCTCGGCGAAAGGTCAACGGCTCGAGGCGAACTCGGGCCGGTGATGCGCACACTCATGCCCAGTTCGGTGCGGCGGCAGTGAATCTACGCGCCGCCCGCGGCGGAATCGTGGTTGTACTGCGCGACGGACCCGAGCAGGGCCGAGGTGGCGTTGCGATAGAGCGACGACTTGACGTGGCCGAGGGCGGGTCCGCTGGTTGCAGCCAGGCTTTGTGCGTGCTCCACAGCGGATTTCAGGAGGTCGTGCTCATCGGCGACCGCGTCGACCAGGCCCGTTGCCAGCGCTTCCGTTCCGCCGTAGCGATGCCCGGTGACCAACGCGCGACGGGCCACCGGCAGCGGCAGCTGCGACTGCGCCATTTCCACCATGCCGGGGGCATAGTTGACGCCGAGCGTGACGCCGGGAAAACACACGAAGCCACGATCGGCGCGCATCATCCGGTGATCATGCGCGAGGGTGAGAAAGGCCCCGGCGCCGTAGGCGTGACCATTGATCGCCGCGACGGTCGGTATCGGCAGTGTGAGAATTCTGGCGAACAAGCGCAGGATACGGGCGACATTCTCGTTGATCCGGTCCGGGTTTCGCGCGGCCCACTCCACATCGAAGCCGGTGGAGTAGAACTTCCCGGCACCGATCGTGACCAGCCCGCGGGGTCCGGAGGTCGCAGCGACCTCATCGAGCAGAGTCTCCATTTCGCCGACCCAGTCCGGATGGAACCGGTTCTCGGTATCGCGCTCACCCGGGTTGCCCAACTGGAGGATGAAAACTTGTCCCTCGCGCTGCAAGTACGGCATCGGGTCAACATATCCCACAGGCAGGGCGGGCTTATCCCGCCATAGCAAAGGTCACGCCATCTGCACGGTCCACATTTCACCCGTCAAACGATCAGCTCATGGTTAGAACCGCGGCGGTTCTCGCTGTCGCGTGCAGCCACCCGCCGGAAGGCGCGAATCAACTCCAAGATGGCTCGACCGAAACGTTGCCGCTACCCGCGCGGTTGAGACTGTACCGAGCACGGTCGGTAGATTGCGGGTGTGCGTGTTGATTCACCCGTTGAACGACCGGACGGTGGCTGGTCTGTCGCCGTTCACGACGCGCGCCCATCGGAACTGGTCCGCGCCTTCGACCCCGAACTGCGCTATGTGGTCATCGAAGGTCATTCCCCGGCCGGTCCCGGATGGCACCGCTTTCCAATGGCTTTGACCGACAATGATGATTCGATTCGAACGCGAACGGTTCGGCGAGTCCGCTTCGACATGTGTATGAGTCCGCAAGAAGCTATCCACGCTGGACCGGATTTGGACGAGGGTGACCAGGGCTGGCTCTACGCGTGGCAGGTGCCTACCGAGCCTGCCGTGGATGTGGTGCTGAGCCACAAGGAAGGCCGACCGCGACGGGCCGCCATGTACGGCATCGGTGTCACCCTGCTGATCGATCTACCGCACCGCGGCGAGACCGCCGTTCTGTGGAGTCCGCGACGACATGTGCTGGATGCGTCTCTGGAGCGCCTCAGCTCGACCGAATGAGGGATCTCCCACCGACTGAGTACGCATTGGTGGACCTCGACCGAACGCACTACATTGCCGCGTCAGCGCGGCGCTCCCCACGAGAGTCACTGCAGCACAGCCGCACTGAGCATCATGCGATGCCTGGCCTCCGTAGAGTCGTGTGGTGATCGAACCGGATTGGTATTGCTCTGAGGTAATCCCTCGACTGATCGATGTCGAGGTCTTGATCGAGACGGATCACGTCCTCGCTTTCCGCCCACCGACGCCGGGATTCGGTACCGAGCACGTCATCGTGGTGCCGAAAGGCCATGTCCGTTCTCTCCTGGAACTTGAACCAGGACTCGGTGCGCATCTGTTGACGGTGGTGCAGGAAGTCGCACGCGGAGTCGCCGCCGAGCATGGCGGCTGTCAGGTGCTGACCACGCTCGGCGACGAGCAACACAATCGTCATCTTCACCTGCACGTTGCAGCGGGTAAGGGGGTCGCGCGGTTTGAGTTCTGACACTGCCGATCTGGAAGACCTTGACGTGCCTGACGCACCTTCGCTTGCCCTGACCTGACCACGCTCTGCCGACTCGACGAGCTCGGCCTCGAAGCCGTTGGCCAGCGCCTCGAACCCGAGTGTGCTGTGCTTGCCTGTCGGGTGATCGAGCCGGACCAGTGGTGCCGTCGCTGCGGCTGCGAAGGCGTGCCGCGGCTCCGCCCTCGGGTTCCGCAACCTGACAAACTACATCGCCGGATCACTCCTGCAGTCCGGCGGGTTCAGGCCGCAACTACATCCTCGAGTGGGATGAGATCTCTATCGTCGGTCCATGACCACTCGAATGAACCCCTACCTCAGCTTCGCGGGTGATGCCTCGGCCGCCCTGGCGTTCTACCAGGACGTGTTCGGCGGCGATCTCACTATCAACCACTTCGGCGACTTCGGCACCGACGACCACGGCATGAGCGACCAGGTCATGCACGGCCAGCTGGAAACAGCGTCCGGCCTCACGCTGATGGCCGCCGACATGCTGCCGGGCGAGACATTGCGGCCCGGGAACAACCTCGCGGTCAGCCTCGGCGGGGACGACACCGAGGAACTGCGCGGCTACTGGCAGGCGCTGTCGGACGGAGGGACCGTGACGGTCGAGCTGGCCACCCAGCCGTGGGGCGACGAATTCGGGATGTGCGTCGACCGGTTCGGGACCTCGTGGCTGGTCAACATCGCCGGGGGCAGCTGACCTACCCGATCCGCGCTGCGCCGGTCGGCGATGCCGCGGCCGGCGGCAGTCCCCTTGCGCTCGAACCTCGTCACCGGCCGCTCGGCCCAGCGGTCGGCGACTGTTGATCAAGCAGCGTATTGGTGGGTGAAGGAATCGTCGCAGCCGAATCGTCGAACGATCTACCCGAACCGCATCCGCACACGTTCTCCCACTGGACTATTGGATGGGCATCAGGCGCCACCGGATCAATCGTTACGACATACCTGGTAGTAGGAGGGACCGCTCGGATGCCCGAGAAGTTGCGTACGAACAAGGTGCTGGTCTACGTCGTGCGCGACGGCAAACTGCTGGTGTTCCGGCATGTGGACTACAGCTTCGAGGAAGTCGGCATCCAGGTCCCGGCCGGCAGTATCCGTCCCGGCGAGGCCCCGCGGGACGCGGCGTTGCGCGAGGCGCGCGAGGAGACCGGGCTCGGTGAGTTCAGGGTTGTGCGCAAGCTCGGCGAGTTCGAGTACGACATTTCGCCGTATCGCTGGGAGATTCAGGCGCGGCACGTGTTTCACCTCGAGCTGTGTGAACCTGCCCCGGATCGGTGGGGCAGTCGGGAAGACCACGACGGCCGGGGAAGCCCGACCAGGTTCGAGTGCTTCTGGGTGCCGTTGGCAGCGGCGCACGTCCTGCAGTCGGGGCAAGGCGCCCTGCTGTATCGGCTTTTCGGATGATCCGCGCCCTGTCATCGACTTCGAGCATCTGAGTGAATAAGAAAGTCAAAGGCTATCCTTCTCATCCGTCGCCGTGTTAGAACTACCGCGACGGCAAGGAGGCGGTTGTGACACGTCCGTATCGACTGATCATCTGGGGCCCCGGCGACATGGGCGGGCGGGCGTTGCGCACCGCGCTGGAGTCGCCCGATTTCGACGTCGTGGGGGTGAAGGTGTTCAGCCCGCACAAGCACGGCCGCGATATCGGGGAACTGGCCGGACTGCCGCCGGTGGGCGTCGCCGCCACTACCTCCAAGGCGGAAATCCTTGCCCTGGAAGCGGATTGCGTCGTACACACGCCCACGACCCCGGCGCTGGTGCAGGGCGCGGACGCCGACGTGCTCGACCTGCTGCGTTCGGGGAAGAACGTGGTCTCGGCGGCGTCGTATCACAATCCCGCCATGGCGACCTGGCTGTCCGAATCACGTTCTCCGCTCGAGGTATTGGGGACCGTCTCGCGGATGCGGGTCACCGGCGGCGCCTTCGGTCCGCAGCTTCCCGCGGCGCTGACCGCGTTGCGAACCGCCATGCGAGTGGTGGATTCGAGCCCGGCGCGCCTCGCCCGGCCCGTCCTGGATCGGCTCGCCGCACCGCTGGTGGACCGGGCGATCCCGCGCCGGGCCTCGGGTGCGCGACTGCAGGCCGCGTGCGTGCGCGGCGGGGTTTCCCTGCACGGCACCGGATTGCACCCCGGGCTGATGGTCGAACAGGTGCTGCTGCGGCTGGCCGGGCTCCTGGACGAGGTCCGCGAGGTGAAATTCCTCGAGGTCGGAGACCTGTCCGCCGCGCCGGACGGCATGTGGGGCGGGCTGGCCAGCCTCGGGTTCGGCATGCCGCTGGACGCGGTCGACTCCGACCACGCCATCGCGCTCATGCAGCACTTCTATTTCGACGCCGTGCTCGCCAACGTGGCGCATTCCCTGTTCGGTGCGAACGCCGATCAGGTCCGGGTGGAACGGCACGTCTACCCGGTGCCCGCGCGCACGCGAGTGGTCGCGGGCGGCAGCGTGATCGAACCCGGGACGGTCGGGGCCATCCACATGAGTTACCGCGGCTACCTCGGCGATCGGCTGTTCATGACCAATGCCGAGTGCTGGCACGTGGGTCCGGGCAACGCCCACCTCGGGTCGGATCATCCGGTCAGCTCGTCCGGCGGGCACGTCATCACCCTGGATGGCGACCCCGCCGGGATCGAGATGCGCAACGAGTTGGACGAGGACTCCTACGACGGCGACTGGTCCGCGGTCACCGATATCTCGGTCAAAGCGATGCTCGATGTCATTCCGGCCCTGTGCGCCGCGCCGCCCGGCGTCGCGACGCCGGATCTGAGCCCCCGATTCCGTGTGGAGACAGCATGATCACGCCCATCGCGGTGCTCGGCGCCGGACCGATCGCCGACCGCTTCGCCAAGAATTCGGATGTCGTTGTTACCGAGCCGGATTCGGCGGCGGTGGTGATCCACCTGACCGCCGATGCGGGCGAGGTCGTCACCCAGCTCCGAGCGGGCCGTGACGTGGTCACCGCGCTCGCGCTGCGGGCGCTGCCGGTGGACGAGGTGCGCGCGGCCTGCCGGGCGGGCGGGTCCACCCTGCACGCCACCGGCGGCTTCGGATCCGCGGTCGCGGCGCGGCTGACGCGTTCGCTCGCGGCCGCGGCACGCGAGATCACCCGGATCGAACTGATCGAGGAGATCGACGTGCCCGGCGACCCGGTGTTCCCGTGGAACACGGTGTCCGAGGACACGCTGCCCGCCTTCTACGCCGACGGCCTGAAGGTGTTGCACGAGGCGGCGTTCGGCGACGAACCGATCGAATCGCCGAGCGTCGCGATCACGGACTCCGGCGCCCTGCACACCCTCGGAGATCGAACGGCCTACCGCTCGATTCGCACCCACGGCACCGCCGCCGTACCGCTCCGCTACCGCCTGACCATCGCCACCGCGGCCGGAACCTCTACCGCCACGGTAGGTTTCCACCCGACCGACGCCCTGCACCCCGCCGATCACCTGACCTACCGTGAGCTGCTCACCGCGATAGCCCCGATCCAGTCGGCAGCCCCCGGCATCGCCCGCCGCGACCTCGCCATCACCTACCTGCGTGCGGACGACCGACTGTCCGCGCCCGGCCCCGGGCACCGCGGCTGACCCGTCGGTGCCTGCCGGCCGGTGCATCGAGCCTTTCGATGGCTCGATGCTCCGGCGGCGGAGGACCTCCTCCGAACCGCGACTGAACACTTCTTCCGCCCAAAACGTCTCTGCGACCTGCTTCCGACATGTCCGGGCAGGCGAGGGATGTGCACGCGACCGGTCCGGTGCACCTGCGGATGTACCGCGCCGAATCGCGTTGACACTGTTGTTCTCTGGTCTCACACTGACCGAGTCGCGGTCTCCTCCTGGAGAGTGGTGGGTGCGGATGGCTGATGACCACACGATGGTCGGGCGGGTGATGGCCATCGTCGACGCGTTGGCCGCGGCGGCCGAGCCGCTGGGACTGGCGGCGTTGACCCGCGCGACGAACCTGCCCAAGCCGACGGTGCGGCGGATCGCCAACGACCTGGTGCGACAGCAGGTGCTGGAGTCATCGTCGGACGGCTATCGCCTTGGACCCCGACTGTCCTATTACGGATCCCGCGCGGTTCGCGATGACCCGCTGTTCCTGGCGGCCCCGCCGTACCTTCGCGATCTGTCGTTGCGCGCCCACGGCGAGATCAGTTGGTGCGGGGCGTTTCGCGGCGGTGAGCTGGTGGTCGCGCAGCCGGTGTTCGGGCACGAGTACCGCGAGTTGGCGCTGCAGCACAAGTGGCCCTCTGCCACCATGCTCGGTCCCAGTGTCGCGCTCACCGCCGGGGGGCGCTTGCAGACGGCGTTCGACCCGGAACTCAGTGAGCGCCTCGCGCACAGCGGATGCCGGCCCCTGACCCGGCATTCGGTGACGGCTCCCCGGGAACTGGGCGCGCTCTTCGAAGCGGCGCGGGCAACCGGTTTGGCGTACGAACGCGAGCAGGTCCTGACAGGTTGGAGCTGCGTCGCCGCGGTCATCCGCGACGCGAACGAGGTGCCGGTGGGTGTTCTCGGCCTCATCGGCCGCAGCTCCTCATCGGCCCAGCGTTCCACCCAGCGGGCGCTGCTCGCAGCCGCGGATTCGCTGTCCCGCGAACTGCGTTCGAGCACACGAGCCCAGCTCGCCCCTGGGCTACCGGTAATCGATCGGCCGAGGTACTGACCCGTGGCCGTCGTGATGCCCCCGTGTCACTGAGTGATACGCCCGCACAAGCCGACCTGCGCGAATACCCCCGAAGGAATGTCGTTGTGCCGCAGCCGGATATCGGTGACAGCACGGGACAACGTGCACCACTTCGAATTCTGGGGAGTTCCCAATGTTCGCTCACACCATCCACACCCTGCGGTCGGCGGCCGTCGCGACCGGTGTCGCGATCACCGCGACGGCGGCCGTGCTGACCGGGGCCGCCGCCCCGGCGTCGGCGAGCCCGGCCTATCCCTGTGCCGGCGGCCAGTTCTGCGGATTCGACCTGGCCAACGGCCAGGGCGACATGGTCGTCGGTCGCGGCAGCACCTGCGCGTTCTACGACATCGGCAGCGCCGGCTACGGCGACCGCGTCAGCTCTTACCGCAACCGCACCGGCTCGACGGTGAACCTCTACAACTGGACGGGCCAGCGCTGGCAGCTGCTCGTGTCGGTCCCCAACGACCGGCAGGGCAACATGCCCGCCTCCGTCGACAACCAGACCGACGCGGTCGAGATCTGCGCCTGACCCTCCCGGTGCGAGCGAGGATCTCGCTCGCACCCACCGAGCCGGGGCTCACGATCGATCACGCCGGTGCGTGCGGATGATCGACCGGTGCTCCGGCGGAGTGGCGCACTGCCGCCCGCCGCGGCAGTGCGTGCAGGCGAACTACTCCGGCTCGACGGGGAGCCACAGCTCGCAGGTCGCGGTGCTGAAGTCCGGTGAGCGGTCGAGGATCGCGACGATGGACGGGCCCGGCCGCAGCCGCCACGGATTGGAAGGAAACCAGTCGGTGGCGGTCGCGGCCCACGTTTGCTGCAGGGTCTGCGGATGAGCTCCGGTGGTGCGGAAGACCGCCCACTTGCCGCCCGGAACATCGATGGCGTCGAGGTCGCCCGGAGCCGACGTGTCCTGCTGGACAGCGACGCCGTGCAGGTAGGTCAGTTCACTCCCCTCGGTGCCGTCCGGGTCGACGTCGTCGCAGACCTGCAGCAGGCCGGCCGGGTCGCTGTCGCCGAGGCCCTTGAGCCGCGAATGCTCTTGCGGCGGAATAGCGTTGATGTGCTGCTGAATATGCGGATTGATGCCCTGGTGGATGAGCGGTACCCGGGCGGCGTGCCCGACGAGCCGGAATGCGGGCCGGTCGACGATGCGGGTGTCCATGGGGGTGCTCCCTTCGACGGTCAGGCGGAACCTGAGCTGCGGTTGTGTGCGAAGGGGGCCTCCGTCTCGGCGCACCTGACCCGGGGTGGCGCCGTGCACCGCCCGGAACGCCCGCCCGAACGCCTCGGTCGAGCCGTACCCGTGCCGGACCGCGATGCTCAACAGATCCTCCTCGCCGCGCACGACGTCGGCGGCCGCGACGGTCATGCGCCGCCGCCGCACGTACTCCGACAGCGGCATCGCCGCCAGCGACGAGAACATCCGGCGCAGGTGGTACTCGGTGGTGCCGAGCGCACCCGCCAGTCCGCCGATGTCGAGTTCCTGGGTGAGCTGCTCCTCGACGAGATCGACGAGCCGGTTGAGTGCCGAGATCACGAGGCCTCCTTCCACCACAACTCTGGCGCGCGGCGTCCCGGTCGCGCCCGATCACAGCGATCCGATTCGATCATGCGTGTGCGGCCTGCGCGTCACTCGATGCGGGGTGTCATCCAGCTCCCGACCGGGCAACCCGACGACGACCTCACCCACCTCCGCGAGCCGGGGCAAACGGCTAGTGGTTCCCCGGCGATCGAGCCGACAGGAAACACACCGACCGCTGGAGCAACTGGTCCGTCGGTCGCCGCCTGCCCACGAGGGTCCTCGCGTGATGAGTGCCGATCCAGAAGACGGCGTCCGATGGCGAGTGCGGTGGACGACAGGTCCTCAGCTCGCCAGCTCGGCCAGGACGAACTGCTCGTATGCACGGTGGACGTCGAGGTTGCCACCGCCGAAAACCGCTTCGACATGGGCTCTGGTGACCGCGCCGGTGGTGGCGGCGTTCAGCAACCGCGACGTCGCCTGCCGGACCTGGTCATCCGGCCGGTGGGTGATCAGCCCGGCGACGGTTTCGCAGACCGTGCCGTCGGTCCAGACCGCCGGAACCGCGTTGGAAAGCAGTGCGGCATCGGGGGATTGGCCTCGGTACCAGTGCCCGCCGTCCCACCAGTAGGCGAAGCTCAGGCGGCCGTCGTGTGCGCGACCGTTCAGGACCGAGTGCGTGATCCATTCCGGCGCACCGGCCAGCGGCTGCGTGGGACCGTGATCGGTGGCGCCGCCGGACAGCACCGCCCGGTTGCGGGGGAGGCGTCGCAGGGTCGCGCCGCTGCCCGTGCGGCCTTCGAACGTCGCGGTGCTCGCCGAGACGATGCGGGGTCCGACGTCGGAACCGATCGCGACGAGGGCCGCCGCCAGCACGGTCCATCGCGTCCACACCGCGGGCAGCGCATCGAATTCGGTGTCCGCGAGAGAGGGAACAACCGGGGCGGCCGGCGCCGCTGCCCGCGAGGTGGAGGGCTCCGGTGCCCGGAAGGCGGTGTAGCCGGACGCGCGGACCGGTTCGGGTGCGGGTGGAGGCGGCGGGAGTGCGGGCACGGGTGCGCGGTGGGGAGCCGGTGCGGGATGACCGACCGGAGCGGGCATGTGGGCGCGGTCCGCAGGGCGAGCGGGTGTGCTCGGGGTGTTCTGTCGCCCTTTGCGGTCCGGGATAGCGCCCAGGATTCCGCCCACGACCAACAACCCGCCGAGTCCGATCAGGATGAAGTCGCCGTTGCCCTTGTTGTCTTCGACTTCCTCTTTGGTCTGCGAGCTGGATCCGCTCCGGCACACGTCCCCGGAATCCATCACCGTTCCGCCGCACATGGCCGGCTGCTGCGAGGCCTTGTAGACGATGAACCACAGCGCGAGCCCGCCCAGGATCATGAGCATGGCGACCACGAATACGCCTATGCCGCCGGTTTTCTGCTCATCGGTACTGCTCAATGTCCCCACCTGTCGAAATTCGGCCGACGATCCCCCCGGCGTGCCTGAGAGATCGTGCCATATCGCCGTTTCGGCGGGCTCGGGGACGACACCGTGCTGTCGTCGCACGGACATGAGCCGACGGAACTCGCGACTTTCCGGGTCGGTGAGTTATCCGATGTCGACGCCCGGTCGATCCGGACCGTGCACCGCCCGGCCTGCGAATCCTGCAGGGCGCCGGGATGTTACCGGGGTTCGGTGATCGACAGCGCGCCGACGGCGGCCACCCAGGCGGCCGTGAGGTGGATGGCGGCCACGCCGTCGCCGGTGCCCAGGGCCCGGGTGAACGCCTCGTCGATCCGGTCCGACCGGATGTGGTCGATGATCAACTCGCTGTCGAGGTCCGCGTTCGGCGGCAGGACGGCCAGGCAGTCGAGGATCGCGGCTTGCAGTCGGCCCGGGGGCAGCGCGGCGATCAGGTCGCTGTTCTCGGTCAGCAATGTGGTGGCGAAGGCGTTGATCACCTCGTGCAGGTCATCGATGTGGCCGCTGTCGCTGATCGCGGTCCCGATCGATTCGACGCGGGTGCGGTCACTTTCGACATAGGCCCCGACGAGGTCCATTACCAGCGTGTACGGCACGGTCATCGTGCCAGTTCAGCACATCGGTCCGCCCGGCTCCGGGCATTCGATCGCCCCTGACCGATTCGTCGGGATCGGCTGTGTCGTTTCGCTGTTCGCGAAACGCCGGGACGGGCCGGGCCGGAACCGAGCTGGCAGAGTGAAGGTCATGGAGAAGGATTTGCGGGAAGCCGAGCGGCGACTACAGCAGGCGCAGCTCGCCGGTGATGTTCACGCGCTCGACGAGTTGCTCGACGATCGGCTGATCTTCACCCTGGGCGCGGACACGTTCACCAAGGCCGACGACCTCGAAGTGCACCGGACCAAGGCCCAGGTCATGAGCAAACTGGTGGAAGAGGAACTGACAGTTCTCGTGGCGGGCACAACCGGGGTGACGTGGTTCCTCGGCACCGTCGAGGGCACCGTGCACGGCGCACCCTTCGCGGCGCGGATGCGCTACACCCGCACCTGGGCACACGACGACGCGCACGGCTGGCGCATCGTCGCGGCTCACGCTTCCGTGGTCGAGTAGACCTGAGCGGTCCGGGTCAGTCGCGCCGGAACATAGCCTCCGATTCGCGGGCGAAGTCGATGTCGATGTCGTCACCGGCGGTGACCGTGACGTGGTCGATGGTGGCTCCGGTCAACGCGAACGGGGATCGGTAGTCCGACGACACCGGCTGACCACGGTCACGTCCGACGTTGGACCCCTCCCCGGACAGTGAGAAGAACGCGGGCTGGACCTTGATCTGCTGTTCCGCGGCGACAGTGCCGTCGATCAGCAACCGCGCCGTGCCGGTCGGCGACGGGCCGTCGAGACCGGACTTGACGAACTCGACGCCGACGACGGTCACCGGTCCGACGGGTAGCGCGGACTCGCACACCAGTTTCTGTTCGAGCTCGCCGAGCCAGTTGTAGACGTAGTGTGGCACCCCGTCGAGCAGATACAGCGAATGCCCGCCGAATCGGCCGCCACTGGCGAACAGGATTCCCGAGCAGTGCGGGTCCTCAACGGTGATGGTGGCCGAGATCGAAAAGGAGCGCCCGACGATGACGAAGGACCGTTCCGGGATCTCCGCGCCGCCGGGAAGCAGCGTCAAACGCCCGGAAGTATCTGCGACGCTGGGCTGCTCGATGCTGTTGAGGTCGGCCGCGGTCCGGTCGTCGAGCGGGTAGCCGTTGAACGTCGCGGCCTGTTCGTCCCACAGCGCGACGAGTTCGGCGAGCAGTTCTGGCTCATCCGCGGCGAGGTCGTGCATTTGGTTGCGGTCGTGATCCAGGTGGTAGAGCACCCATTTGTCATCGTCGAAATGACCCCATCCCGAGGGCGCCGGTGCGTGCACCGTGCTGGCCTGCCAGCCGTCGCGCCAGATCGCGCGGGTGCCCAGCATCGAATAGAACTGCGAGTGTTTGGGACTGAGGGCCCCGGGTTCGCGCAGCACCCGCGCCATGGCAATGCCCTCGATCGGGCTCTGTGCCACACCGGCGATCTTGTCCGGGTGCTCGATCCCCAGCAACTCGTACAGGGTGGGCACCAGGTCCATCGCGTGAATGTAGTTGTGGCACACGCTGTTCTCGGCCGGTAGGCCGCGGGGCCACGAGATGATCATCGGGTCCGCCGTGCCGCCTTCCCAGGACGCGTGCTCCTTGTACATCTTGAACGGGGTGTTGAACGCCATCGCCCACCCGTTGGAGTAGTGCGGGTGGGTCGATTCGGTGCCGAGTTCGTCCAGCTGCCGGATGTTCTCGGCCAGATCCTCCGGAATGCCGTTGTACCAGCGGTTTTCATTGACCGAGCCTTGCGGGCCGCCCTCGGCCGAGGCGCCGTTGTCCGAGAGCGTCACGATGATCGTGTTGTCGAATTGGCCGGTGCGCTCCAGGAAATCGAGCACCCGCCCGACCTGGGCGTCGGTGTAGCTCGCGAACCCCGCGTAGACCTCGGCCTGCCTGATCAGCAGCCGGCGTTCGTCCTCGCCGAGTTCGTCCCAGGGGCGCACGACCTCCGATTCGGGCCACGGCGTGCTGATTTCCGCTGCCATCGGATTGATGTCGGGTAGTTCGATGTGCTCCGGCAGCAGGCCGATGTCCTTCTGCCGACGCAGCACGATGTCCCGATACTGTTCGTACCCCATGTCGAAGGTGCCGCGGTAGCGCGCCGACCATTCCTCGAACACGTGATGGGGTGCGTGGCAGGCGCCGGGGCAGAAGTACATCATCCACGGTTTGCCGGGTGCCGTTGCCCGGGAGTCGGACAGGAATTCGACCGCGTGATCGGCCAGATCCTTGGACAGGTGATAGCCCTGGTCGGGGGTTGCGGGCGGGTCGATCTGGTGGTTGTCGTACCACAGGTCGGGATACCACTGGTCGGTCAATCCGCCCAGGAACCCGTAGAAGCGGTCGAATCCGCGCTGGATCGGCCAGGTGCGTTTGGAGGCCCCCATCGACATCTCCGTCGCCGGGGACAGATGCCACTTGCCGACCGCCATCGTGTTGTAGCCCCGCGCCCGCAGAACCTCGGAGATGAATCCGTTCTCCGGCGGGATCACGCACGAACTGTTGGGGTATCCGTCCGCGAACTCACCGATCGTGGACATGCCGTTGGAGCCCGGACTGCGACCGGTGAGCAGCGCCGAGCGGGTGGGTGAACACAGTGCGGTGGTGTGGAATTGCGTGAACCGCACCCCGCGGTCGGCGAGGCGTTTCATGTTGGGCATCTCGATGAGCCCGCCGTACAGGTCCCACGAACCGAAACCCATGTCGTCCCACACGATGTAGAGCACGTTCGGCGCGCCCGGGGGAGCTTTCGGTTCGACGAACGGCCCCCAGTCCGGGGTCGAGTCGCGGATATCGTGGGCGATCTTGCCGGCATACTTCGCCGCCACGGTTGACTCCTTCGCTCGAACGACCAACGACTCCCGACATGAATCACCGCGTTCGGGCGCGATCCGCCCTCGCCGGAACCGACGCTATGGCCGGATCGGGGGTGGGGCATCACCCGCACCGGGTGAAGTTCCGCTCCGTATGCCGGGGTCGGGATCGCCGGGCCACGACCGGTCGCCGCCACGCCGTAAGGGCGCATCGGGCCTGATCTGCGGCCGGTGCGCGAGAATGCGTCGATGGACACTGTCACCGTCTCGCACCTGCGGGAACTGCTGGCCGCGGCGGATCCCGACGCCTGCCTGGTCATGGCCGAGGGCCGCGTGCAGGTCGTACCGGCCGCCGACGCACCGGGTTTGGTGCTGATCGATCGCGACACGGTCCTGAAGCAGCTGGGACCCGACCCCGATCACACGGCGCTGCTCGACTACGCGGCCACGCTGGACGCGGAACTGCGCATGCAGGGCGGGTAGTCGATCAGGTCAGTTGCGCCAGGCGGGGGGCGTGGCCCAGCGTCCGGATCAGCGCTCCCGCCTCGCGGGTGAGTTCGCGGCTGCTGCCGAGCAGCCCGTCCAGCACCAGGGTCCGGCGCACATGCCGGTGCAGGTCGTGTTCGGCGGTGAAGCCGATACCGGCCAGGACCTGCTGGCAGTGGCGGGCGGTGGTGAGCGCGGCCTGACCGGTGGCGGCTTTCGCCAGGAGAGCGCCCAATTCATCGGTGGCCACGGACAGGGTGGCCTCGGCGGCCTCCAGGGCAACGAGAGACTCGGCCAGGCGGTGTCGGACCGCCTGGAACGAGGACAGGGGACGGCCGAACTGGGTGCGGGTCAGGGCGTGGGTTCGGGCCAGGGTGAGCATCGCGTGGCCGGTACCCAGGAGCCACCAGGACAGGGCACGACGGCCCGGGGCCAGGGGGAGTTCCTCGCCGGTGGGGATCGGGTGCAGGGGTAGGTCGGGGTCCAGGGCATCGGGGCGGCGGCCGGTGCGGTCCCACAGGAGCCAGCGGCCGCCGGCGCTCGGGAGGGGCATCGTGCCGCCGAGGGGGTGACCCGCGGCGTGCAGCAGCACGTCGTTGAGAAGCGGTGCGTGCGTGCCGGTTTCGCCCAGGAGGCGGAACATCAGCGCGGTGGCTGTGTCGGGGTCCTCGATCAGCAGGTCGGGCCAGCCCGCCCCGGTCAGCGCCGCATCCACCTCGGCCGCGGGGGTGGTTGTCAGGACCTTGCGGAAAGTCTCGGTGAGCAACCGGGTTTCGTCGGGAGCGAGCATCGCTACTCCTTGCCGAGGTCGAGGAGGCGGCGGGCGATGATGTTGCGCTGGATCTCGGCGGTGCCGCCGTAGATGGTGGCCGCCCGCGAGTAGAGGTATTCGGTACGCCACACCGGATCGTCGAATTCGATCGCGCCCGGCAGCAGTTCGCGAGCCGTGTCGAACAGGCGTTGTTCGGCGGTGGCGAGCAACACCTTGTCCACGGAGGTCTCCGGACCCAGGTGTGCGCCGGAAGCCAAGCGGTCCTGGGTGATTCGGGAGCGGCAGCGGGCGGCGTGCAGGGCCAGGTAGGCCGCGCCGAGTTCGGCGTCGTCGGGGATCGCGGTCTGTTCGAGCAGCCGATCCAGGCGCGTGAACAGGTAGGCGATGCGATGCCAGAAGCACGTGGAGCGCTCGTGGGGGAGCAGATCCATGGCCACGCGCCAGCCATCGCCGGGCGCGCCGAGCATGCGGTCCGCGGGGACCACGACGTTGTCGAAGTAGACCTCGGCGAACTCGTCCACCCCGTGCATGGTGCGCAATGGGCGCACGGTGATGCCGGGGGTGTCCATATCGACCAGGAACGCGGTGATGCCGTCGTGGCCGGGCGCGGTGCGGGTGAGCAGGACACAGCGCGTGGCGTATTGGGCCAGACTGGTCCACACCTTCTGGCCGTCGATGACCCAGCTGTCCCCGTCCGGGACCGCGCGGGTGCTGAGCGAGGCGAGGTCACTGCCGGAGCCGGGCTCGGAAAACCCCTGGCACCATTGCTCTTCCCCGGACAGCAGCCGGGGCACGAGGTCGGCGGCCAGTTCGGCACTCGCGTAGGAGATGACGGTCGGGGCCAGCACCTCGATCATCGAATAGATCCCGGGTTCGGCGAGATCGCGGGTCGCCACCTCCTCGCCCAGGACCGCGCGCAGCACGGCGGGCCCGCCGAGCCCGCCGACCGCCACTGGCCAGCCGTATCGCATCCAGCCCGCCTCGTACAGCGCCCGGCGCACCCGCGCCAGCTGCACGACCTGGGCGTCCAGCGAATGGTCCGCCGGGGGAGTCAGATCGTTGGCGTCGAGCCAGGCGCGCACACCGTCCCGGAAATCGGTGACGGTGGGCGCGGATCCCGGTTCGGTTGTCGCGGTCATGCTTTCGAACGCTCGAAGGCGTGCGGGATGCCGGAGTCGTGCTCACCGCTGCGTCGGATGAACGTCATCCGGCGGGTTCGCAGTCGCCAGCCGTCCGCACCACGCTCGTAGGTGTCGGTGTAGTACCCGATTCGCATGTCGTGGGTGCTGTGCTCGACGAAACACAGCGGCTGGGTACCGGTCGCGGTGTCCCCGTCGATGTCGAGAACCGGTGTGCCGGTCAGGAAAAGCCCCTTGGGTGCCGCTTCAACCAGCTCCGGGAACTGGTCCAGGGGGTAGGTGTCACCGAAGGCGCTGTAGTTGCCGTCGGGGGTGAATACCGCCAGCACGCCGTCGATGTCGCCCTTGGTCATGGAAACCGCATACCGGGCCAGCAGTTGCTGGAGTTCGAGCAGATCATCGGTTCTGGACATGAACCTTGCCGCCTTTCATCACGAAGCACACATCCCGGGTGACGGTGATGTCGGCGATCGGGTCATCGGGCACCGCGATGACATCGGCCAGCTGCCCGGGTGCGAGCCGGCCGCGATCGGTGACCCCGATCAGTTCGGCGCCGCGTATCGTCGCCGCCCGCAGCACATCCAGCGCGGGGATGCCGCGCTCGACCAGGGCCACCAGCTCATCGGCGTTGCGGCCGTGCGGGATAGCGGGCGCGTCGGTGCCGACCGCGATCTTCACCCCCGCCTTGTACGCGGCCAGCACCGAAGTGCGTGCGCGCGGGAACATCTCGGCGGCCTTGGCCTGCAACGCGGGCGCGGCCTTGGACACATCCATGGCGTCGGCCAGCCGCGTGGTGGGCACCAGCCAGGTGCCGTGTTCCACCATCCGGTCGATGGCGTCGTCGTCGAGCAGGAATCCGTGTTCGATGCAATCGATTCCGGCGTCCACCGCGTGCCGCACCGCGTCCGCGCCATGGGTGTGCGCGGCCACCTTGAGCCCGCGCCGGTGCGCCTCGTCGACGATGGCGCGCAGCTCCTCGTCCGAATAGTGCTGCGCCCCGGGCGCTCCGGTCAGCGACATCACCCCGCCCGAGACGCACACCTTGATCAGGTCCGCACCATGCTTGATCTGGTAGCGCACGGCCTTGCGCACCTCGTCCACGCCGTTGGCGATCCCCTCCTCCACCGACAGCGAGAGCACGTCGGGGGCGAAGGCGGAGAACATGGTCGGATCCAGATGCCCGCCGGTCGGGGTGATGGCGTGCCCGGCGGCGACGATGCGGGGTCCCTCGATCCACCCCGCGTCGATCGCCTTGCGCAGCGCCACATCCAGCAGGTAGCCACCGGTCTTGACGAACAGCCCCAGATTGCGCACGGTGGTGAAACCCGCGCGCAGGGTGCGCCGGGCGTTGCCCACCGCGCGCAGCATGCGCAGCGCCGGATCGTCGGTGACGCTGGAGGCCAGACCGGTTTCCCCGCGCCCGCCCATGAGGAGGTTGACCTCCATGTCCATGAACCCGGGCAGCAGGATGACGTCCCCGAGGTCGAGCACGTCACCGGTCGCCGGACCACCGACCCCGGTGATCCGCTCGCCGTCGATGTGCAGCAGTCCGGGCCGGATGATCTCGCCGGTGTCGATGTCGAGCAGGCCCGCGGCCTTCAGCGTCAGCGCCGTCATCGCCCTAGACCACCGGTTCGGAGACGATGTCCACCCACGCAGCGCCGGAATCCGGCACCCGGGGCTGCTTCCACACCTCGACGGGGAACGACACCATCACCAGGGATTGCAGCAGGTGGAACAGTGCGCGCACCGGCTCGGGCAGATCGTTCAACTCGAACTTGTCGATGTAGTCCATCGCCGGTTCGAGCCGCGGGAAGGCGGCGTCGTAAAACGCCTGCATCTCGTCCATGGTCGAGGCCAGGCGCTTGGCGTAGCGCTCGGGCTCGGTGGCCAGGATCCAGCCGGAAAATGGCTCCAGATCGGCGAATTCGTCCGGGAGCTGGGTCGTGGGCTCAGTTGGCGCTGTCATTGCGGTACTCCTCGACGATGCGCTGGGCGGTCTTGTGCAGGTGGCGAAGCAGGATTTCCTGGTCGTTGAGCGGGAAATCGGTGACCTCGCGGGTGGCGATCATGGTCTGAGTGGCCTCGAGGGTGTTGGCGTCCTGGAGCGCGTACTCCTTGAACGTCACCGCCGCCAGTTCCTGGGCCAGGCGTTCCCGCGCGGTGCGCGCGGGAACGAAGTACAGGCTGGCTTCGAAGATGTGCTTGTTCACCGCGGTCGGCCAGTAGTGGTAGGTGAGATACCAGCCGGGCGCCCAGCACAGCAGCGACATGTTCGGGAAGAACTCGAATTCGTCGATGCCCCAAGCCTTGTGGCGTGCCGGGTTGAGCCCGGTCGGCAACGGGTCCAGGCCCTCGATGTCGGGCACGTCCCACGGCCCGAACAGCCCGCTGCGCAGGACGCGTTCGATGGGCTTGACCATGTCCAGGTCCTTGGGCGGCGCCATACCGCCCCAGGACGAGATCATCGAGTGCGGCGCGGCGATCTCGTAGTGCAGTGCCTCGTAACCCGTTTGGGTGAGCTTGTCGGCCTCGTCCTTGACCGCCTGCTTCTGATGCAGGATCGGCGCGTGATAGAACTCGGCGAAGGCGTCGATGAAGAGCTTCCAGTTCGCGCCGATTTCGGACCGGTAGCTGTAGACCTCGGTCATCTCGGCGAACGGGTAGCCTTCGAGGCCCTTGGCCAGCGGGCCGAGGTACTCGTCCAGCGGCTTGGCGTCGGGATCGAGGTTGACGAAGATGAACCCCTCCCACACCTCGCAGCGCACGCTCTTGAGCCCGTAATCGGCCTTGTCCAGGTCGAAGAACTCCTTCTCCTGCTGGACGAAGGTGAGCTTGCCGGTGAGGTCGTACCGCCAGGCGTGGTACTTGCAGGTGAACTGGCGGCAGGTGCCGGCGGTCTCCTCGTTCGGGAAGTCGTCCCACACGAGCTTGTTGCCACGGTGGCGGCAGATGTTGTGGAAGGCGCGGACTTCGCCGTCGGTGCCCTTGACGATGATGAGCGAGGTGCCGACGCAGGCCAGTTCCTTGGTGAAGTAGCTGCCCCCGCGCGGCAGCCGGTTGATCCGGCCCACGTTGAGCCAGCTCTTGCGGAAGATGGCCTGCCGCTCGGCCTCGTAGAACTCCGGGTCGATGGAGTCCGTGTAGTCGACCGGCTCGGTCCCCAGTTCGGGATAGTTCTGGGTCCAGCTTCCCGCTGCCGGTTTGGTGAAGTGTGCCAACGCATTACCTTTCGTGGTGTTCGGGCTGTACACCGAAGCTGTTGAACGCCATGGCCAGCACGCTGTAGCCGCCGACGGTGAAGACGAAGTCCATGAGCTGGCGCTCGTCCAGGTACGAGCACAGCTCGCCCCAGGTGCGGTCGCCGAGGGCGTTGTGCTCGGCGAGTTCGTCCACCGCGGTCAGGACCGCCTGGTCGTAGGGGTCGGTGCTGACGCCGCTCTGGATGGCGGCGATGTCCTCGGGGGTGATGCCGGCCTCGGCCGCGATCGAGACGTGGCTGTCCCATTCGTAGGCGCACGAGCTGCGATGGGCCACGCGCAGCACCACAAGTTCACGGACCCGTGCGGGCAGGCTGGACCGGAACAGGACGTAGACCCCGAAACCGAGGAAGGCCTCGGTGAGGTCGGGATGGCGCACCAGTGTCGACATGGCCGGGCCCGCGCCGTCGGGGTGACGTCGATCGCGGGGGAGCAGCGCGCGTAGCGCACTGCGGGTCCGGTCGTCCCATTCGTCTGCCGGTAAGGGTGGCAGCCGCATCCGCACCTCCTGAGGAGAATCTGATTCTCATAAAGTGACTACTAGATTTCCACGGGTGTGTCATGCTGTCAACGCCAGGTGAGTCCGGTGCTCCGGATCCAGCCCGGCCGCCGCCACCCGGGCGGCGCGGCACCGTGGCCGATGCGGGACAGGATATTGATTCTCACTATTGGAGAATGTAATTTTCTCGAACGAGGTCCGATGCCGGGGCTCGCAGAGGAGGACACACGGTGAAACCGCGCCGAACACGCCGATTGCTCATCGCCCTGACGACGCTGGCACTGCTGGCTTCCGGCTGCGGGCGCGGCGACGATCCCGTCGCCGAGGAACCCACCGTCGCGAGCGCCACGTCCGGCGACTTCGGCGACCTGACCGGCGTGTGCGGGCCCGGTAGCGCGAAAGGCTCCACCGCGCAGGGGGTCTCGGACAGCGAGATCGAGATCGGCGTCTTCACCGACATGGGGTTCACCAAGAACCCCGAATTCTCCGAGACCGCCAAGGTTTTCACCCAGTGGTGCAACGCCGCGGGCGGCATCAACGGCCGCAAGCTGGTCGCGAACATGCGCGACGCCAAGCTCATGGAGTATCGCCAGCGCATGATCGAGTCCTGTCGCGAGGACTTCTTCCTCGTCGGCGGCGGCGCGGCCCTGGACGGGCTGGGCGTGAAGGACCGGCTGTCCTGCCTGCTGCCCGAATTCCCCGGCCAGGTCGTGCAGGCCGCCAACGCCGGCTCCGATCTGCAGCTCGCCGCGGGATCCTCGGCCGCCGGACCGGTCAATCAGTACACCGGTTCCGAACACTGGCTGATCAAGGAGGCGTACCCGGCCTCGGCCGGTGCCGTGGGCTTCATCGTCGGCGATTCCCCCGCGGTCAAGCCGACCGCCGAGAAGATGGCGGCTTCGCTCACCGCGGCCGGCGCGACGATCGTCTACAACGATCTGTACCCCGCCGCGGGCGTCTCGGACTGGACGCCGTACGCGCAGGCCATCAAGGCGAAAGGCGTACGCGGGCTGATCTTCCTGGGCGACTTCCGCCAGCTCGCCAAGCTCGAGGACGTGCTCACCGGCATGGACTACAAGCCCGACTGGATCGACGCCAACAGCAACGCCTACAACCCCTCGTTCATCGAGGCCGCGAAGAACTCGCTGTCGGCGCAGAACAACATCGCCGATCTGAGCGAGATCGCACCGCTGGATTCCGCGGACAAGGTGCCCGCGGTCAAGCAGCTGCGCGAGCTGTTCGCCAAGTACGCCCCGGACGCGGCCATCACCTACCCGGCATTGCGCGGGTTCCAGAGCTGGCTGCTGTTCGCGAAATCGGCGACCGGCTGCGGTGATCAACTCACCCGCGCCTGCGTCTACAACGCCGCCCGCAAGGAAACCGCGTGGACCGGAGGCGGTTTGACCGCGCCGGTGAACCTGTCCACCCCCGCGAGCGAGCAGGTGCGCTGCTTCAACGTTCAGCGCGCGACCCCCGAGGGCTGGAAGAGCATCGACTTCAAGCCGGACACCGGGGTCTTCCGATGCAACATCCCGACCTTCCGTTTCCAGGGCGAGTACACCAAGGCCGTGACGCTGGCCGATGTCGGCAAGTCCCTCAGCGATCTGAAGTGACGGAGACGAACTGACGTGACGGGACACTGATGGAGCAGTTCATCGCCTTCGGCGTCGTCGGCCTGAGCACCGCGGCGATCTACGCCGTCATCGGCAGCGGTCTGGTGCTGACCTACACCACCACCGGTGTGTTCAACTTCGCCCACGGTGCGGCCGGCATGGTGTCGGCATTCGTGTACTGGCAGTTCACGATCGGCTGGGGCTGGCCGGTGCCGCTGGCGCTGATCGTGGTGCTCGGGGTGTTCGCGCCCCTGTTCGGGGTGTTGTTCGGTAGGGCCCTGGCCCCCACCCAGGGGCTGGGCGACGCCGAGAAACTCGTCATGACCATCGCGCTGCTCAGCGGGTTGATCGTGCTGGCGCGCTGGGTCTGGGATCCGAACGTCGCGCGGTCGCTGCCGACCTTCTTCGCCGATGTCACCCCGATTCGGGTGGGTGCGGTGACCGTCACCTGGCATCAGATTCTGACGATGGCGGTCGCCGTCGCGGTCGCGGTGGGACTGCGAATCCTGCTGTATCGCAGCCGGATCGGCGTGGAGATGCGAGCCACCGTGGACGATCGCGCGCTGGTGGGCCTGACCGGGGCCGATCCCCGGCGGGCCAACCGGTTCGCCTGGATCCTCGGGATCGAGCTCGCCGCGGTGGGCGGCATCCTCATCGCGCCGATGGTGGCGCTGGACGCCGCGCAACTGTCCCTGCTGATCGTGAGCACCTACACCGCCGCGATTTTCGGGCGGCTCCGCAATCTGCCCATGACGTTCGTGGGCGCGATCGTCGTCGGCTGCCTGGAAAGCTACCTCGCCGGCTACCTGCCGCAGAACGACTACCTGCCCGGATTGCGTTTGGCCGCACCGGCATTGCTGCTGTTGCTGGCGCTGCTGCTGTTCCCGCACGGCCGCCTGCGCGGTCGCGACCGGACCCTCGCCGCGGTGCCGCTGCCCACCTGGTCCGGCTCGGCCGCGTTCGCCGGGGTCGTGGCCGCGCTGGGCGTGGTGCTGGCGACGGTGCTCGCCGAAGCCGATCTCATCACCTACGGTTCGATCTTCGCCTTCGGCGTCATCGCGCTCTCGTTCGTGCCGCTGACCGGGTTCGCGGGCCAGATCTCGCTGTGCCAGTTGAGTTTCGCCGGCATCGGCGCGGCGACCTGCGCGCAGGTGGGCGCGGCGGGGCAGTGGTGGGCGGTGCCCGCGGCCATGCTCGCCGCGGGTGTGGCGGGCGCGGTGATCGCGATCCCCGCGCTGCGGCTCTCGGGGGTGTACCTGGCCCTGGCGACCGCCGCCTTCGCGGTCGTCCTGGACCGCTGGTTGTTCAACCTGCCGCCCTTCGAGCTGTTCGGCGTCCGCGTCGCGCTGTTCGAACAGGGCTCGGTCTCGCTCGTCGGCCCGAGCCTGTTCGGGTTCACCCTCGATACCACCGCCGAGATCACCGTCTTCGCGGCCGTCTGCCTGGCCCTGGCGGGCTTGGCGGTGGTCGCTCTGCGCCGCAGTCGATTCGGTCGCCGTCTCATCGCGCTGCGTGACAGCGAGGCCGCCTACGCGACCCTGGGCGGCAATCCGCTGACCGCCCGCATCCTGGTGTTCGCGCTGTCGGCGGCCCTGGCCGGGCTGGGCGGCGCGCTCTACGGCATGCAGCAGCAGGCGGTGACTTCCGACCAGTTCGGCCTGGTGCCCGGCATGCCGATCTTCTTGATCGTGGTGATGGGCGGGCTCGGCATGGTCGGGGCCGGTCTGTTCACCGGTGCGGTGCTGGCCGGTCCGCTGGCCGCGATCCCCGCGCTCTGGCCCGCCCTGTCGAATCTGGCCCAGGTACTGCCCGCCGCGGGCGGCATCGCCTTCGGCGGCGGCGTCCTGCGGACCGGGGCGCTGGCGAGTATGCGGTCCGAATGGCTGGGCACGCTGCGTGATCGGCTCGTCGCGCCGGTGCTCGCGCTGGCTGTCGCGCTGTGCTGGATCGCCAATGTAACCGATGTGATCGACGGCTGGTCCTTCACCGGCGGAGTGGTGCTCGCCGTCATCGGCGCACGACTCTGGCACGCCCGCCGCGCCCGCCCGCCGGAGCCGGAAACCGTTGCGGTGCCAATGGAATGGTGGGGCGTGCGCAAGCCCTGGATGCCCGAGGACAGGGAGGTGCTCGATCATGCCGTCGCCACCGCACGCTGAGACCGGAACCGCGGACGCCACGACGATCACCGCGCCGCAGCCGATCGTGAGCCAGGACGCACACCTGTACGTCGAGAACGTGACCGTCGCGTTCGGCGGGCACCGTGCCCTCGACGGCGCGGGTCTGCACGCCCGCAGCGGTGCGGTGACCGGGTTGATCGGACCGAACGGGGCCGGAAAATCGACCCTGTTCGACGTCATCTGCGGACTGCGCGCCCCCGGCTCCGGTCGCGTGGTGATCGGCGGCCGCGATGTCACCGGCCACGGTCCGGCCCGCCGGGCGCGGCACGGCCTGGCCCGCACCTTCCAGCGCCTGGAACTGTTCGGCCGCTTGACCGTTCGGGACAACCTGCTGGTCGCCGCCGAACTCGGACCCGAGCGCCGGCGCGCGGCCCGCGCGGTGGACGACCTGCTCGAACGCCTGGGCCTGACCGCCCTCGCTGATACCTCGGCCGACGAATTGCCCACGGGCACCGGCCGTCTGGTCGAGGTGGGCCGCGCCATGGCAGCTCGCCCGAGCCTGGTCCTGCTCGATGAGCCCGCCGCCGGTCAGGATCCGAGCGAAACCGAGCGCTTCGGTGCGCTGCTGCGGTCACTGGCCGCCGAGGGCACTGCGGTCCTGCTGGTCGAACACGACATGGGACTGGTCATGGAGGTCTGCGACGAGCTGTTCGTCCTGGACCTGGGCACGGTCATCGCCGCCGGCCCGCCCGCCGCGGTGCAGGCGAACAAGGCTGTCATCGCCGCCTATCTGGGGGAGATATGAGTTCGCGAGCGACGACCACCGCCGGATCTCCGGGCGCGGTGGCGGTGAGCGAGGAGCCGGCCACCGGTGCGTCGGCCGACGCCATCGAGAGCAGTCCTCCCACAGCGATATCGGCGCAAACCCCGCTGCTGGAACTGCGCGGTGTGCGCGCGGCCTACGGGGCGATCACCGTCCTGCACGGCGTCGATCTGAGCGTCGCGGCGGGCAAGGTGGTTGCCCTGCTCGGACCCAACGGAGCGGGCAAGACCACCGCGCTGCGGGTCGCGGCGGGCATCCATCCGGTCACCGGCGGCGACGTAGTCCTGGGTGATCGCGTGGTCACCGGGGCGGATCCGCGGGACCTGGCCCGCGCGGGCGTCTGCCTGATTCCCGAGGGCCGCGGCGTCTTTCCCAATCTCAGCGTGCTGGACAACCTGCTGATGATGACCTTCACCGGTCGTTCGCGTGCGGAGATCCAGGAGACCGCGTTCGCCCGGTTCCCGATTCTGGCCCGGCGCGCCAACCAGATCGCGGGCACCATGTCCGGCGGCGAACAGCAGATGCTGGCGCTGGCCCGTGGGCTTGCCACCGATCCGGCCGTGCTGCTGCTGGACGAATTGTCCATGGGCTTGGCGCCCCTGGTGGTCGGCGGGCTGTACGAGCAGGTCGCCGAGATCGCCCGGCAGGGCGTGGCGGTGCTGGTCGTGGAACAGTTCGCGGCCGCCGTCCTCGACATCGCCGATCACGCGGCCGTGCTGGTGCGCGGGCGGGTCGCCGCGCACGGGCGGCCCGACGCCGAATTCCGCAACGACCTCGCAGCCCACTATCTAGGAAGTACGACATGACCGAGTCCCGCGCGGACCGCTTCGTCCGCGAACTCACCGACCTGAAGATCCCCGATCCGGCCGCCGGGCGGGCCCGGTTGTGGCTGCGCACCGGAATCGCCCTGATGGCGGCGGGTCTGGTGCTCGCGCTGTCCGCGTACTTCCTCTCGCACGGCACCAAGAACCCGCTGACCCAGCGCGACGCCATCACCCTGGCGCTGGGCGGGGTGGCCGCCAGCGTGGTCGGTTCGGCGATCTTCCTGCGTTATTCGCTGACCGAATTCCTGCGCTTCTGGCTGGCACGACAATCGCACGATCTCGCCCTTCTGGGGGATCGACTGGCGGAGAAGGAGATTCACGATGACGACATTGTCTCTGCGACCCGGTGAGCAACTGGCCAGCGCGGTGTGCGCGACCCGAGTGGTCGTGGTGCGCACGCCGAGCGCCGAACCGGTGAGCCTGACCTGTGGCGGTTCGCCCATGGTCGCCGCGGCCACGGCCGAGCCGAAAGACGATGCGGGCCAAGCGGTCACGCTGATCGGCAAGCGCTACGTCGACGCCGCCGAACAGGTAGAGCTGCTGTGTACGCGTTCGGGCAGCGGCGAACTCGCGCTCGACGGCGTGGCCCTGACCCTCAAGGCCGCCAAGGCGCTGCCCGCCTCGGATTGAGCGCGGGCCCACGGACATCGCGCTGATCACGCCGGGCAGTTCGCCCGGCGGGCGCGGAACACATCCCGGTGCCTCCACGTGCCGGGATCGATGACGGCCGTCGTCGGCGCGCCGCCGCCCCGGGGTACAGGCCGGTGCGGTTCGGACGCGTTCGGCCGTCGAGATGAGCCGCCGATGCGGGCGGACCGGCAGACTCCGCCCGCATCGGCGCGCCCACGGGGCCGATGGCCCCGTGCGAGGAGAAAGGCAGGCCCCACCCATGTCCGAGGGCATGAATTTCGAACTCTCCGAGGATCAGCACCTGATCCGCAAGGCTGTCGCCGAACTGTCCCGGCGCTTCGACGATCAGTACTGGATGGAAAAGGATCAGGCGCACGAGTTCCCGTCCGAGTTCTACTCCGCGATCGCTTCGGGCGGATGGCTGGGCATCACCATTCCCGAGCAGTACGGCGGGCACGGCATGGGCATCACCGAGGCCACGCTGCTGGCCGAGGAGGTGGCGCGCTCGGGCGGCGGCATGAACGCCGCCAGTTCGATCCACATGTCGATCTTCGGCATGAATCCGGTGGTGATGCACGGGTCCGACGAGCTGAAGGCCCGGACCCTGCCGCACGTGGCCACCGGTGAGCTGCATGTATGTTTCGGCGTCACCGAGCCGACCGCGGGCCTGGACACCACGCGCATCACCACCTTCGCCAAACGCGTGGGCGACGACTACGTGATCAACGGGCGCAAGGTGTGGATCTCCAAAGCCCTGGAGTCCGACAAGATCCTGCTGCTCACCCGCACCACCCCGTACGACGAGGTGGTCAAGAAGACCGACGGCATGACGCTGTTCCTGACCGATCTGGACCGTGCGCACATCGATATCCGCCCGATCAAGAAGATGGGCCGCAACGCGGTCAGCTCCAACGAGCTGTTCATCGACGATCTGCGCGTCCCGGTGCGGGATCGAGTCGGCGAGGAGGGCAAGGGTTTTCAGTATCTGCTGGACGGACTGAATCCCGAGCGCATGCTCATCGCCGCCGAGGCGCTGGGCCTGGGCCGGGTGGCCCTGGACCGCGCGGTGCGCTACGCCAACGAGCGCGTGGTCTTCGACCGGCCCATCGGCATGAACCAGGGCGTGCAGTTCCCGCTCGCGGACTCTCTCGCCCACTTGGACGCCGCCGAGCTCATGCTGCGCAAGGCGACCTGGCTCTACGACCACGGAAAACCCTGCGGGCGCGAGGCGAATACCGCCAAATACCTGTGCGCGGAGGCCGGCTTCACCGCCACCGACCGGGCGCTGCAGACACACGGCGGCATGGGCTACTCCGAGGAGTACCACGTGTCGCGCTATTTCCGGGAGGCCCGCGTCATGCGGATCGCGCCCATCAGCCAAGAAATGATCTTGAACTACCTGGGTTCACACACCCTGGGACTGCCGAGGAGTTACTGATGACCCAGCGCGCACCATTCGACCTCACCGGGCGCTCGGCGCTGGTGACCGGCGCCGCGGGCGGCATCGGAGCGGCCGTGGCACAGGCCCTGGCCACCGCCGGCGCGACCGTCCTGGTCACCGACGTGGACGGTGACGCGGCCGCGGCCGTGGCGGAGAAGATCCGCGGAAACGGCGGCGCGGCTTCGAGTTTCGCGCTCGACGTGGCGGACCGGTCCGCCGCCGACGCCGCGGTCGCCGCGGCCGCCGAACCCACCGGCGGCACCCTGCACATCCTGGTCAACAACGCCGGGGTGACCGACCCCGCGATGTTCGCCGACACCACCGCCGAGTCGGTGCGGCGACTGTTCGACATTCACGCGCTCGGCGCGATCAATTGCGCGCAGGCCGCACTGGCCGCGCTGCCGACCGACGGCACCGGCCGCATCATCAACGTCACCTCCGCCGCGGCCCTGGTCGGCACCCTGGGTCAGGTGAACTACTCGGCCGCCAAGGCCGCGATCATCGGCATCACCAAATCCCTGGCGAAAGAGCTGGCGCGCAAGCGCATTCTGGTCAACGCCCTGGCGCCGCTGGCCGCCACGCCCATGACCGCCACCATTCGCACCGATGAGCGCTTCGCCGAACAGATGCTGAATCGAATTCCGCTGCGGCGCTGGGCCGAACCCGAGGAGGTCGCCGGCGCTTTCGTGTTCCTGGCCTCGGACGCGGCGTCGTTCATCACCGGCCAGGTGCTGCCGGTGGACGGCGGCATGGTGATGTGATGAGCGAGCCGCCGGTGCTGTTGAGCACCGACCGGGACGGCGTCCGCACCCTCACCCTCAATCGCCCGCACCGCAAGAACGCCATCGACCCGGCACTGTGGTCCGCGCTGGCCGAAGCCCTGCGGCGCACCGCCGATGACCGTTCGGTGCGCGCGCTGATAGTGGCCGGGGCCGGGGACGCGTTCTGCTCGGGCGCCGACATCGGCGCACCCGACCTCCGGCACCCGGTGTACCGGATGCGGGCGCTGACCGATGTGGCACTGCTGCTGCGCGAGCTGCCGATTCCCACCGTGGCGAAGGTGGCCGGGGTGGCGATGGGCGCGGGCTGGAACCTGGCGCTGGGCTGCGATCTGGTTGTCGCGACCCCGGAATCGACCTTCTGCCAGATCTTCACCAAGCGCGGGCTGACCCTGGATCTGGGCGGCTCCTGGCTGCTGCCCCGCCTGATCGGACTGCAACAGGCCAAACGCCTTGCCCTGCTGGCCGAGACCATCGACGCCGGACAGGCGCTCGAGCTGGGATTGGTCACCTGGGTGGTGCCCGGGACGGACATCGACGCCTTCACCGACGAGCTGGGCGAGCGGTTGGCCGTCGGTCCGCCGGTGGCGCTCGCCCAGACCAAAGCCCTGCTGGACGCGGGCGCGGAGACGGCGTTCCGGGACGCGCTCGCCGCCGAAGCTCGCGCCCAGGGCCTCAATTTCGCGACCGCGGACGCCCCCGAGGCCTACGCGGCGTTCGCCCAGCGCCGCGAACCCCGGTTCACCGGTCGCTGGACCGCGCCGCGCCGGGGACCCGAGCACGCGGCGACATCGACCGAGAACGGAGCATGAGCGATGCGGGAAGTCATTGTGGCGGGTGCGGTTCGCACCCCCGTCGGGCGGCGCGGCGGCGGATTGTCCGGGGTGCACCCCGCCGATCTGTCGGCGCAGGTGCTCAACGAGCTGGCTGCGCGAACCGGGATCGACCCGGTGCTCGTCGACGACGTGATCTGGGGCTGCGTCTCCCAGGTCGGGGATCAGTCCAGCAACATCGCCCGCTACGCGGTGCTGGCGGCGGGCTGGCCGGAATCGGTGCCGGGGACCACCGTCAACCGCGCGTGCGGTTCGAGTCAGCAGGCCGTGGACTTCGCCGCCCAGGCCGTGGCGTCCGGGCAGCAGGATCTCGTGGTCGCGGGTGGGGTGGAGGTGATGAGCCGGGTCCCGCTGGGCGCGGCCCGGGGCACCGGAATGCCCTACGGTCCACAGGCATTGGCGCGATACGACGGGTTCTCCTTCAACCAGGGCCTGTCGGCCGAACTGATCGCCGTCAAGTGGGCGCTCGACCGTACCCGGGTCGACGACTATGCCGCTCGATCACACGAGCTGGCCGCCCGCGCGCAGGACGCGGGCGCGTTCGACGCCCAGATCATGCCGGTGACAACCGATTCGGGCACCGTGAGCGCCGACGAGGGTGTGCGGCGCGGCACCAGCGTGAAGAGCCTGGCCGGGCTGTCGCCGTCCTTCCAGGAGGACGGCGTGCTGCACGCGGGCAATTCGTCGCAGATCTCCGACGGCGCCGCGGCGCTGCTGCTCACCACCCCGGACAAGGCACGCGAACTCGGGCTGACCCCCCTCGCGCGCTACCGGGCGGGCGCGGTGGCCGGCGCGGACCCGGTGCTCATGCTCACCGGCCCCATCCCGGCCACCGCCAAAGTACTGGCCAAAGCCGGGGTGTCCCTGGCAGATATCGGGGTCTTCGAGGTGAACGAGGCGTTCGCCCCGGTCCCGCTGGCCTGGCTGGCCGAGACCGGAGCGGACCTCGCCCTGGTCAACCCGCTCGGCGGCGCGATCGCACTGGGCCATCCGCTCGGCGGGTCCGGCGCGGTGCTGATGACCCGCATGATCCATCACATGCGGGACAACGGGATTCGATTCGGCCTGCAGACCATGTGCGAGGGCGGCGGCACCGCCAACGCCACCGTCGTCGAACTCATCCCCTGATCGAGAGGGCCCATCGTGCGCCGCGACCTGTTCACCTCCGAACACGACGAATTCCGCTTGCTGGTCCGGGATTTCGTGAAGCAGAAGATCGTGCCCGACTACGCCGACTGGGAACGGGCCGGACTCATGCCGCGGGAGATCTTCGGCGCCATGGGCGATCTCGGCATGCTGGGCATCGCGCTGCCGCAGGAGTACGGCGGCGCGGGCCTGCGGGACTACCGGTTCAACATGGTGTTGCAGGAGGAGGCGGCACGGGCGCTGGTGACCCTGGGCACCGTGCGCACCCAGCTCGATGTCATCCTGCCCTACTTCCTCGAATACGCCGACGCCGCACAGCGGGAACGCTGGTTCCCTGGGCTGGCCGCGGGGAGGCTGCTGACCGCCATCGCCATGACGGAGCCCGGGACCGGTTCGGATCTGGCGGGCATGCGCACCCGCGCGGTGCGCGACGGGGACGACTATATCCTCAACGGCGCCAAGACCTTCATCACCGGCGGCCTGCACGCTGATCTGATCATCGTGGTCGCCCGCACGGCGACCGATCCGGAGAACCGCCGGGCGGGTCTGACCCTGCTGGTGGTGGAGGACGGCATGGCCGGGTTCACTCGCGGCCGAATGCTGGAGAAGCTGGGCTGCAAGGTGCAGGACACGATGGAGCTGAACTTCGACAATGTGCGCGTGCCGCAGGCGAATCGACTCGGGGAGGACGGGGCGGCGTTCGGCTACCTGGGGCGGAATCTGCCGCAGGAGCGGATCACCGTCGCGGTCGGCTCGGTAGCCCAGGCTGGGGCGGCCATCGCCGCGACCGTGGATTACGTCAAGCAGCGCAAGGCCTTCGGGACGCCGGTGTCCTCGTTCCAGAACACCAAGTTCGAACTGGCCGCCATGTCGGCCGAGGTGGAGGCCGCCCAGGCCATGGTGGACCGGGCGGTGAGCGAACTGGTCGAGGGCAGGCTGTCGGGTGCCGACGCGGCGCGCGTGAAGCTGTTCTGCACCGAGGTGCAGGGCCGGGTGGTCGATCGCTGCCTGCAGCTGTTCGGCGGCTACGGGTACATGCTCGAGTACCCGATCGCGCGGCTCTACGCCGATGCGCGGGTGGCCCGGATCTACGCCGGCACCAGTGAGGTCATGAAGCTGATCGTCGCCCGCGAACTGGGACTTTCCTGATATGGAAGTTTTGATATGCAATTTTGAGAATTGCATTGTTCATGTGATCTAGATCTCGTTATACTTTGCCGATGTTCAAGGCGAAACCCGGTGTGCGGGTACGCATCCTGGCAATCGCTCTCGTTCCCAGCCTCACGTTGCTCGGGGTCGGCGTCGGCACGACCGGCTATCTGGTCTCGACCAGCCGGCACGACGAGGAGTGGGCGTCGAAGATGCTCGACGGCATCGCCCCGGTCTCGGAGCTGGTGGCCGCCATCCAGCGGGAGCGCCAGGTCACCCTGTGGATCTACGCCGGGTCGGCGCCCGAACCGGGCGCGCTCGCGGCCGCCCGGCAGCGCGTGGATTCGGCGCTGCGGCAGATGAATCCGACCGAGGACGCGCTGCGGGCGCTGGGTCGCGAGGACCTCAAGGACTCGGTCGGTGACCTGAACCTGCTCGAGAAACTGCTGGGCGGTCAGCGCACCGCCTTCGACGCGGGAGCGGTGAGCCTGAACGAGGCCTACGCCTTCTACGGCCGCCTGCCCGACATGGTCATCCTGGGCACCCGCATGATCCAGGACCAGGCTCCCAACGCGGAGAGCGCGGGCAAGCTGAACCTGGCCGCGGAGGCCCTCACCGCGCAGGAGGCCCTGAATCGGGCCAATGCCCTCGCGGCGTCGCTGGCCGGCGACGGTGGGCTGCCCGACGTGCTCGCCGCCGAATATCAGCGATTGGTCGGGTACGCGCACAGCCTGGTCGAGAACTTCGCCAAGGACCTGTCCTCCGATCAGGCCCAGGGTGCGCAGCGCCTGCTGCAATCGATGGCGTGGAAGCGCATGACCGGGGTGGAGAGCGCTCTCCTGCAGCGCGCCGACGCCCGCCGGATCGCCGCGGCCTCGGGTCTCACCGGCAGCGCGATGCAGGCACTGTTCGCGACCCCGCTGCCGGTCAGTACCCAGGAATGGCAGGACGCGGTCACCGAGGTCTCGACGGTCCTGACCGGGTTCTGGAACGCGCACAATCACCGGGCTCAGACCCTGGCCATCGAGGCCGCCAAGGCCACGCGCGGGGACGCGATGCTGGCCGGAACCGCCGTGCTGCTGCTGGCCGCCGGCGCGATCGCGGTCGCGCTGCTGCTGGCCGACCGCATCATTCGCCGACTGCGGCGACTGCGCAATCGCACCCTGGCGCTGGCCAATACCGGCCTGCCCGAGGTGATGCGGCGTCTGCGCGCGGGCGAAACCGTGGAGCCCGCCGCGGAAGTCGCGGTCCTGAATTTCGGCGACGACGAGATCGGGCAGGTGGCGGACGCTTTCGGGCACGCGCACACCATCGCGATCTCCGCGGCGGTGACCGAGGCCCGCACGCGCGGCGGCGTCGAATCGGTGGTGCTCAATATCGCGCACCGCAGTCAGGTGATGGTGCACCGCCAGCTCGAGATCCTCGACGACGTCGAAGCGTCCCAGGAGGATCCGGCCCTGCTGGAGGTGTTCTTCCGGCTCGATCATCTGGTCACCCGCGAACGCCGCAACGCCGAGAATCTGATCATTCTGGCGGGCGGTCAGCCGGGACGCCAATGGCGGCAACCGGTTTCGCTCATGGAGGTGGTGCGCTCCGGGGTCGGGGAGACCATCGACTACACCCGCTCCCGGATCACCCGCATGCCCGACGTGGCGGTCGCCGGGACCGTGGTGGCGGACCTGTTGCACCTGCTGGCCGAGCTGATCGACAACGCCGTGGCGTTCTCGCCGCCGAAGGCGCCGGTGGAGATCATCGGCACCGTCGTCGGCAAGGGCGTGGCGATCGAGATCATCGACCAGGGCGTCGGCCTGCCCGCGTCGGAGAAGCAGCGGCTGGACCATATGCTCTCCACCCCACCGGATTTCGGTGTGCACACCCTCTTCGAAGACTCGCGTCTCGGCCTCTTCGTGGTGGCCCGCCTCGCGGCCCGGCACGGCATCGTCGTGCGCCTGGGTGAATCGGACTACGGCGGCGTCCGCGCGGTGGTCCTGGTCCCGTCCCGCCTGGTGGTCGCTCCCGCTCAGCCGGCCAACCCGCCGCAGCCGGCCTCGGCCCAGCTGGAATCGGTGGCCGGGCCGGGCCAACCGGCCGGGCCCCTCGGCCCGTCGTAGCCCCATCCTGGACACGAGATCGCCCCGCGAGCACGATGCTCACGGGGCGATATCGAGCGTGATCAGGCGCTGACTCCGAGGGTGATCAGGCGCCGTAGCCCACGATGCTCTTGATCTCCAGGTAGTCGTGGAAGCCGAACTCGCCCCACTCCCTGCCGTTTCCGCTCTTGCGATAGCCGCCGAACGCGCAGTGGAAGTCGAACGCGTCGTTGATGGTGACGTACCCGGCGCGCAGCCGCCGGGCCACCGCGCGGGTCTGTTCCGGGTCGGCCCCGGCGACGTTGGCGGCCAGGCCGTATTCGGTGTCGTTGGCGATGTCCACGGCGTGGTCGATGTCGTCGTAGCCGAGAATCGAGAGCACCGGCCCGAAGATCTCCTCGCGCGCGATCGTCATGTCATTGGTGACGTTCGCGAAGATCGTCGGCTTGACGTAGTAGCCGGTGGTCAGCCCGTCCGGTCGCCCGGTACCGCCGATCACCAGGGTCGCGCCTTCGTCGATGCCCCGCTTGATCAGGCCCTGCACCTTCTCGAACTGCGGTCCCGAAACCACCGGGCCGAGTGCGACATCGCCGGTGGGGTCGCCGACGGTGAGCGCCGCGGCGGCGGTGCGCGCGGCCGTGACGGCCTCGTCCATGCGGGCCCGGGGAACCAGCATGCGGGTCAGGGCGCTACAGGTCTGGCCGGTGTTCATCATGACCGGGCCGATGGCGGCGGCGACGTTGGCCGCCAGGTTCGCGTCGTCGAGCACGATGTTCGGGCTCTTGCCGCCGAGTTCCTGCACGACCCGTTTGACGCTGGGCGCCGCGTTGCGGGCGACCTCGATCCCGGCGCGCGTGGACCCGGTGAAGGAGATCAGATCCACGTCCGGATGCGCCGACAACGGCACGCCCACGCTCGGGCCATCACCCTGAACCAGGTTGAACACGCCCCCGGGAACCCCTGCGGCATCGAGGATCTCGGCGAAGATCTGACCGCTGAACGGCGCGCGTTCGGCCGGCTTGAGCACGATGGTGCACCCGGTGGCCAACGCCGGGAACACCTTCACCGCGATCAGGCTCAACGGCCAGTTCCACGGCGTGATGAGTCCGCACACCCCGATCGGCTCGCGCACGATGCGGGTGTCCCCGCGCTGCTCCTCGAAGGCGAAGCGCTCGAGCACCTCGATGGCGGTGTCCAGGTGCCCGGTGCCCAGATTCAGCTGGAACCCGCCCGCCAGCGCGGCGGGCGCGCCCATCTCCTCGGTCAGGGCCGCGGCCAGATCCGAGGACCGTTTGGCGTACTGCTCGCCGATCGCCCGCAGCACCGAAACTCGTTCGGCGACCGTGGTAGTCGACCAGGCGGGAAAGGCCGCGCGGGCAGCCGCCACGGCCGCGTCGACGTCGGCCGCCGATCCGCTCGCGACCCGGCCGCAGACCTGCTCGGTCGCCGGGTTCACGACCTCGAAGAGGTCCGTTCGGACCGGATCGACCCAGGCGCCGCCGATGTAGAACCTGCCGTATTCGCGCATGACTACTGCGTCCCTTCCGCGTACCAGGTACGGAACTCGTCGTAACTGGGCATCTCCTCGGAGTTGGCCTTCGGGTCGACCGCCACGTGGATGACCCCGACCTTGCCGCTGGCGTAGGCGCGTGCGATGGCCGGCCCGATCTCCTCTTCCTTCTCCACGTACTCGCCGTAGCACCCGAAGCCCTCGGCGACCTTGTCCAGGCGGACATCGGTGCTCCAGTGGGTGCCGGTCTCGAGCGACCCCTGCCCGAACAGTCCCTTGTACACGCCGACCTCGAGGCCCCACGCGTAGTCCACGGCCACCACGCAGACCAGTGGAAGTCCCAGTCGCGCGGCGGTTTCCAGTTCGGCGATGTGGAACTGGAAGGAGGAGTCACCGCTGATCAACATGACCGGCCGCGTGCGGCCCTGTGCGACCGAAGCCCCTACCGCGTAGGGGATTCCGGTCCCCAGGTGCCCGAAGTTCTGATTCCAGATGACATCGCGGGGCTTGGCCTGGGAGTAGGTCCAGCCGAAGATCGTGGTGGCCCCGCCGTCGCGCACCATGATGCCGTCGGCGGGAAATGCCTTGGTGGCCTCCACGATCAAGCGTGCGGGATGCACCGGGGACCGTCCCGAGGGCGCGGTCTCGGCCAGCTCGGCCAGACGCGCGGCGTCCTGTTCGATCCAGCCCGCCAGCTCGGGGGCCGGGGTGCGCGGGGTATCTCGCAGCGCGGCGGTCAGCTGGGGCACGATGGCCCGCAGGTCGCCGACCAGGGGCACGTCGATGGCGCGGTTCACCCCGATGGCCTCCGGATTCTGTTCCACGAGAATCCATTTACGGTTGGCTTCGTTCGCGACCCAGTGCCGCCCGACCCCGTAGTGCACGGGTTCGCCGAGTTCGGTGCCGATGGCCAGGCACAGATCCGAGGCCACCACCGCCTCGATGGCGGACGGGGAGAACCCGTAGGCGAAGGTGCGATCCTCGAGGCCCTCGATGAAGGAGGTGCCGCCGGAGGTCTGGATGACCGGGCACGCCATGACCTCAGCCAGCTCGCGCACCGCGGCCCCGGCGCGGGTGGTGTGCACCCCGTGCCCGACCAGCAGGATCGGCTGCGCGGCGGACCGGATCAGCTCGGCTGCCTCGTCGATCAGGTTCTGGCCCGCGGTCTGACCGACGAGCCGATACCGGTGCGGCGGCAGCGGTTCCGGGACGTCGAGTTCCTCCTGGATGATGCCCTTGGGCCATTCGATGTACACGGGACCCGGGGTGCCGGTGAGCGCGCGGCGCAGGCCCTCGCGAATGATCTCGTCGGTCTGATCGGCGTATTCGATGCTGGCGCTGTACTTCACCGACGGCGTGAACAGCTCGGCCTGCTTCACGAACTGGATCCGCCCGCGCCGCACCCGCTGTTCGGTGATCCGGGCACGCTGGCCGCCGAGGAAGATGACGGGGGAGTTCTCCACCTTCGCGCACATCATGGCGGCGGCCAGATTCGCCACGCCCGGTCCCAGGGTGCCGATGCAGACCGCGGCCTTACCGGTCATCCGCGAGACCGCCTCGGCCATGAAGCCCGCCGATTCCTCGTGGTGCGGTGCGATCACATTCCAGCCGCGTTCCTCGGCGAGATGGAACATGTGCACGAAGTTCGGGTCGGGAATACCGAAGATCGTGTCGATGCCCTCGGCCTCGAAGAGCTGGAGGATGCGTTCGAAAACCTTAACGGCCATGGTTGGCTGCCTCCGTGGCTAGCTCGAAACTCTTGGTCAGATGAACGGTGTGGCCGTCGGGCACCGGGGCCAGGGTCCAGGCGCCCGCGGTGTCGCGAATGCCCTGGATCTGCGCGCCGATCTCCTCGACGCTCCAGTCGGGCCGGTAGACGCCCGGGGTCTCGGCGATGTACGCGCGCGCCACCCGGCCCGCCACGGCCACCAGCATTTCGCCGGTGACGGAACAGGATTCGT
Source organism: Nocardia sp. NPDC005978 (assembly GCF_040614455.1). NCBI lineage: Bacteria > Bacillati > Actinomycetota > Actinomycetes > Mycobacteriales > Nocardiaceae > Nocardia > Nocardia sp. NPDC005978. The sequence continues at coordinate 157,105 of NZ_JBEXUS010000002.1, read as the reverse complement.
GTGCCAGCCAGCCGACCGCGGGCGCGATGAGCTCGGGCCCCATCGGGGGATAGGCCGAGGTGTCCAGGCCGTCGGCCAGGCGGGTGACCGCCGCGGGCACGATGACGTTGCTCTTGATGTCGTGCTCGGCCCCTTCCAGGGCGATCACGTTCGAGAGCCCGATCATCGCGGACTTGGACACGGCGTAGTTCACCACGCCCTTGTTGCCGTACAGCCCGCCGATGGAGGAGGTCAGCACCACGCGCCCGTACCCGGCGTCGGCCATGACCGGGAACGCCGGTCGCACCAGGTGATACGCACCGCGCAGGTGGACGTCGAGGACGGATTCGAAGTCCTCGTAGGACAATTCGCGCAGTGAGCCGTAGCGCACGTTGCCCGCGTTGTGGATGAGGATGTCCAGCCGGCCGTAGCACCCCAGCGCGGTGTCGATGATCGCCTGCCCGCCGTCGGGCGTGGCCACCGATTTGGTGCAGGCGATGGCCGTGCCACCGGCCGCCTCGATCTCCCGGACGACCGAGACCGCGGGGTTCGCGTCGACGCCGTCGCCGCGCACACTGCTGCCCGGATCGTTCACCACCACCTTCGCCCCGCGCGCGGCCAGCAGCAGCGCGTAGGCCCGGCCCAGACCGCGGCCGCCGCCGGTGACCACGGCGACCCGGCCGTCGTATCTCAGTTCATCCACGAAATATCCTCTCCTGCAACGACGTACGCGACTACTTGCCGACGCTCAATCCCGGCATGTCCCCGGCGTCCCGCCAGCCCTGCAGCACGTCCTCGAACGCGTAGAAGCCCGGCCAGTAGGGCTCGCCCAGATGCGAGCGAATGTTCTTCTCGCCTTCGTTGTTGTAGTAGCCGGGCGTGCACTCGCGCTGGAACGCCGAATTGTCGATGGCGGTCTCGCGCACGGTGGCGACCCACGCGGCCACCGCCTCCGCGGTCGGCTCCACGGTGGTGATTCCACCGGCGACGGCCTGTCCGAGAATGTGCGCGATGTGTTTGGCCTGCTGATCGAAGACCGCGGTGATGCTGGCGGTGACCCCGCCCTGCAGGAACCCGGTGAAGAAGACATTCGGGAAGCCGTGGGTGGTGAGCCCGTGCAGGGTCGAATAGCCCTGCGCCCAATGCTCGTACAGCGAGAGCCCGTCGCGGCCGGTGAACGGCGCGATCCCCAGGCGGCGATCCAGATCGGTGGTGATCTCGAAGCCGCTGGCGAAGATGATGCAGTCCACCTCGTGCTCGACGCCGTTCGCGACGATGCCCTTGGCGGTGATCCGCTCCACGCCCTTGGTGGCCGCGACGTCGACCAGCGTGACGTTGTCGCGGTTGTACGTCGGCAGGTATTCATCGCTGAAACACGGCCGCTTGCACAGGAACCGGTAGTAGGGCTTGAGCGCCTCGGCGATCGCCGGGTCGTCCACGAGCTCGTCCACGCGCTGCCGCACGCGCTCCATCGCCCGGTAGTCCTCGATCTCGCGCAGCTCGACGAACTTCTCCGGGGTCAGCGACGCCCAGCCGTTGCTCGCGCTGATGTTCGCTTCCAGATTCCGGGAAACCTCGGTCCAGCCGTCGCAGATCAGATCCTTCTCACCCGGCGCGAACGCCTCGAACGCGGCGGTGTGGAAGTTGCGCTTGCGCACCTCGGTCCAGCCGGGCTCGAGGGTCGCGGCCCAGTCGGGATCGGTGGGGATGTCGCCGCGCTCGTTGATGAACGACGGCGTGCGCTGGAAGACGTACAGGTGCTCGGCGGATTCGGCGATGTGCGGAATGACCTGGACGCCACTGGCTCCCGTTCCGATGACCGCGACCTTCTTGCCGGCGAGCTTGTCCAGCCCGCCGCGCGAGCTGCCGCCGGTGTAGTCGTAGTCCCAGCGTGCGCTGTGGAAGGTGTGGCCCTCGAAGTCGCCGATGCCGGGGATGCCGGGCAGTTTCGGCTTGTTGAACGGTCCCTGCGCCATGATCACGAACCGGGCCCGGAGGTCGTCGCCGCGATTGGTGCCGATGCGCCAGCGCTCGATCGCCGCGTCCCATTCCAGGGATTTGACCATGGTGCCGAAGATGGCCCGCTCGTACAGGTCGTAGTGCTTGCCGATGCGCTGGGCGTGCTCGAAGTTCTCGTCCCCGCGGGTGTACTTCTCGCTCGGGATGTAGCCGGTCTCCTCGAGCAGCGGCAGATACAGGTAGCTGTCGGTGTCGACCTGGATCCCCGGGTAGCGGTTCCAATACCAGACACCGCCGAAATCGCCCGCGTGCTCGATGATTCGGAAGTCGGTGACCCCCGCCTCGCGCAGCCGCGCCCCGGCGAGCAGCCCGGCCCAGCCGCCGCCCAGCACCGCGACGCCGATCTCCTCGGTGATCGGCTCGCGCGGCACCACCGGGGAGTAGGGGTCGCCCTCGTGGAACTGCTCGAACCCGCTCTCGGTGGTCAGGTACTGGTCCTGGCCCTCGGTCCGCAGGCGCTTATCGCGTTCGGCGAGGTATTTCGCGCGCAGCGCGGGCAGATCGATCTCGGGCGTCTGCGTGGGTGTGCAGTCTTGCATTGTGTGTTTCCTTGTCGAAGAAGCTGATTCAGGCCAGATCTCGGGGTTCGCCGGTCCCCATGTAGGTGGCCAGGTTGTGGTGCAGGTTCACGACGCTGCGTTCGCGGTAGGGATTGGGTTTGGGGCCGGAGAACCCGCGGCTCTTCATGCCCTGCTGGACGGCGGCCATATTGTCGAAGTCCTGGGGCAGCACCGTGCGCCAGCCGGGATCGCCGACCGGGGTGTACTCCCATTCGGTCTCGGGTTCCTCGCCGAGCGGGAACAGCTCGAACACCGCGGCTTCGAACACGCATTTGTCCGGGTCCTGGCCGTAGGGCCGGAATCGGTAGCAGAGCATGTTGTTCAGTGCGTGGCCGATCTGGAAGTTGGGGAAGATCTGCCACGCGGTCCCCGCGCGTGCGACCACGGCGGGATCGATCTTCGGCCAGATCACCCCGCGCGCTTCGTCTTCCGCGCGGGCGGTGTCGAGCCAGTAGCGCAGCACCTCGGGGGCCGGTGTGCCCTCGGGCACTTCGTCGACGAGGCGGTTCGCCACGTCGACGAGGGTGCGGGTGGTGTTGGTATTGGCGTTCTCCCAGGTGAAGTTCTGGAGTTCGGCCGTGGCCAACCGGGCGTCCGGGCCGCTGCCCAGGCGCACCTTGGCCTGGTTCTCCTCCATGCCCTTGGGCGCGTCGTAGCCGATGTTGCTGTGCTTGCCCTGGGCTCGCGCCCAGCCCAGGAACTGGCCGAAGTTCATGAACTCGGGGTGCGTGTAGGGGACGTGGTAGGTCTCCATGAACGCCTCGAAGGCGACCTTCCAGTTGCAGTCGAAGGTCAGCCAGCGCCGCCACCGGTAGCGCATGTTCTCGAGTTCGAAATGCTCGAGCAGGCTCGCGGCCGGTTCCAGGTAGTCCCGCAGCGGCTCGCACTCGGGATCCATGTTGATGAAAACCCAACCGCCCCAGGTGTCCACCTGTACCCGCGCGAGGCCGTCATTGCGTTCGGTGAGCCCGCAGGTCCAGTCCTCGCGTTCGGCGGCGAAGGTGTTGCGGCCCTCGAGGTCGTAGCGCCAGCCGTGGAAACCGCAGACGAATTGCCGTGCCGCGCCGCGGGCGTCGTGCGCGCCGGGCGGGGTGTCGACGAGCCGGCGGCCGCGGTGCGCGCACACGTTGTGGTAGGCGCGAATCGTGTCCGGCGCGGTGCGCACCACGATGATCGAGTCGGCCATGATCTCGTACGTGAGGTAGTCGCCGACCTTCGCGATCTCCTCCACGCGACAGACCTGCTGCCATATCTTGGCCCACAGCTTGTCGCCTTCGGCGCGGGCGTACTCCGGCGAGATGTAGGCCTCGACCCCGATCTGCTTCGGGGTGGCGAGCGGTTCGGCAGGGGCGGAAGTGTTTTCGACGGTATCGGTCACGACATCCTCCTGAGGTTGACCGTGGTGTCAGCGGGTGAGCGAGGCGCGGAAGTCCTCGTTCTCGAGGAACAGCGAGGTGTTGTCGGCCCCCAGGTGGGTCCACTTGAGGTTCAGCCCGCCGTCCACGAGCAGGGTCTGCCCCGTGATGTAGGTGGACAGGTCCGAGAGCAGGAACAGGATGGGGCCGGCCTGTTCCTCGGGCGTGCCGCGCCGCCCCATCGCGATCGCGCGCTGATCGCGTTCGGGATCGTCGCCGACGTAGGCGCGCGAGGCCGGGGTGGCGGTGACGCCGGGGGCGACCGCGTTGACCCGGATCCCGTGCCCGGCCAGCTCGACCGCCAGTGTGCGGGTCACCGCGACGAGCGCGGATTTCGCTGTGCCGTAGGCGATATGGAACGGGGCGGTGTTCATGCCGCTGATCGAGGAGATGGACACGATCGAGCCGGGGTGTCCGGTGGCGGCCAGCTCGGCCGCCACCGCCTGGCTCATGAAGAACATCGACTCGAGGTTCTGGGTGAACAGGGCGCGCCAGTTGTCCCGGGGCACCCGGATCGCGGGCATCCAATCGGCGAGCGCCGCGCCACCGGCGACGTTGACGAGCCCGTGCAATTGCCCGGGTGTGCGGCGGGCGTGCTCGAGCACCGTGGCCACGCCCTCGTCGGTGGACGCGTCGGCGGCCAGCGGAATCACCGGAAGACCCTGTGCTGCAAGGGGTTCGACGTGTTCGGCGAGGTTCTGCGGCGAGCGGCTCACCGCGAGGACGGTCGCGCCCGCGGCGGCGACCAGCCTGGTCACGGCGGTGCCGATGCCGCCGCCGCCCGCGCCGGAGACGATGACGATGCGGCCGTCGAGCCCGAAACCCGGTTCGGTCATGGGGGACTCACGCTCCGATCGTCAGCGCCATGACGCTGCCCTCGGCATCGGCCGAGAGGTAGACGGTGCCGTCCGGACCGGCCGCCAGGCCCGCGAACGGGCCCATGGGGCCGGAGAACGGCGGGCTGGCGTTGAGCGGTTTGGCGACGACCCCGTCGGGTGCGCCCACCGGCAGATTGGCGGCCAGCGTGCGCCGGACCTTGGTCTCGAGATCGACGCCGATGAGCGCCTTGAGGCCCACGTCGAGAATCAGTAACTCATTGCCGCGCAGCAGGATTCCCTGCGGCGACTCGAGTCCGTCGACCACCGTGTCCACGCCGGCGCCGCCGATCGAGACGACTCGTCCGCCGCCGGATTCGGAAACCAGCACCGAGCCGTCCGGGCCGAAGGCCACGCCCATCGGGGCGCTCAGGCCGGACGCGAGCACCTCGACCTCGCCGCTCGCCCGGATCGAGAGCACGCGCCCGGTGCCGAGTTCGGCGGTGACGACGGTGCGGTTCGCGGTCGCGACCAGGCCGTAGAGCTGGTCGAATCCCTCGGCCACGACCTGCGGTTCGGCGTCGGCGCCCGGCTGGAAGAAGGTGACCTGGCCGCTCGAGGTGGTGCCGACGAACTCGCCGGGGCCGACGATGGTGAACCCGCGGATGTAGCCGGGGGTGTTGGGGCTGAAAAGCGAAGCGACGGTGTGCAGTTTGCCTTCGCGCAGCACGTAGAAGAACGTGCCGTCGGCGACATACAGCACGCCCTCGGGCGTGACCGCCAGGTCCAGGGGCCACAGCAGGCCCCCTTCCAGCAGCGCCCTGGTCTGCCCGCCGGACAGGATCTCGGTGATCTCGCCGCAGAAGTTGGAGACGAACAGCCGGTCGCCGACGAACGTGCAGTTGTCCAGGCCCGAGTTCAGTTGGGCCAGTAGCTGACGCTCGCCGGTGCGCGGGTTGATGCGCAGCACCTCTCCGGTGTGCACCTGGGTGGAGACGATGAAGCCCTGGGGGTCGAACTTGACCGAGTCGGGGACGCCGAGGTCACCGACCACGCGTTCGGGCTCGCCGCCGTCGGGGTCGATGCGCCAGATGTCGTTGGTGCCCATGACCGGGTAATAGAGCAGCCCGTCCGGGCCGACCTCCATGGCGTTGGGCATGATCAGGTTGTCCTGCAACACCTTCGGCGCGCTGCCGTCCATCGGCAGTTCCATCAGCCGGCCGCCGGGTCGGCATTCGTTGACGAACAACCGGCCCTGGTGCACGGTGATGCCGTTGGCGCCGGGCAGGTCGTCGCGCAGCACCCGCGAGCGGCCGTCCTTGCCGCGCACGCTCACCCGAGCGTCCAGGTATTCGGTGGCGATGATGTTGCCGTCGGGGTCGAAGGCGATGTCGTCGGGTGCGACGATGTCGCCGCCCTTGGCGCTGATGGTTTCGATGTCGCCGGTGGTGATGTCGATGGCGCTGATCGTGCTGCCTGCGACCTGGGCGACGTATATCCGGTTGTCGGCGCCGGTGCGCAGGCCGTTCGCCCCGAAGAGCCGGCTGGGCGGCGTCAGTCGTTCGATGCGCACGCCGTCGGCGAGGGTGATGGATGTGGTGCTGCTGTAGCGCGCCCCTTGAGACAAGGCGGGGCCTCCCGTGTGAGTGCGAAGTGCGGTCGCGGATGTCGGGCTGCGCTGCCGGGGGCGATTCCGTGGGCGTGATGCAGGCCACTGATCCGTGGGAGTACGCTACTTCAATCCTCATAAGGATAGCAATAGTTCGGGGTTGAGAGCCCTGGATCGGGTGTGAATCGCAGGGTTGTGGATGGTGCCGGACCGCCCGGTCCCGGTGTGGTTCGGGCGACGAATGATGCAGTTGGACAGTGCTATTCGGCCGGGACTCGGCCGTTTCTCCCGTGCGTCGGCAGGCTACGGTCCGGCAGTATGGAGACTTACGTAAGTCTTGTAGGAGAATTAAATACTGACATGCGAGAGCAGCATTATCGCACGTACAGGCCAGATTTGGCGCCCGAATTCGGGTAGAAGCAGGCCTCAGATGCGCGTGCGAGGGGTCGATCCGAAGGTCGAGCGCGCGGACGCGGCCGCATTGACCACGCCGTCGCCGAACCGATCGATCACCAGGGCCTGGGTGGCGGTCAGATGCGTGCGGTACAGCCGCTCGGCCTCGGACGCACGCCCGGCCGCGATCTCGCGCACGATGCGCCGGTGGGTGCGCACCACCTCGGACGCTTCATCCGCCGAGGGGTACTCCCCGCGCTTGGTGAGCGCCTCCGCCCACGCCTCCTCCTGGGTCGACCACAGCGCGACCAGGGTGCTCACCACGTAGCGCACGGTGAGATTGGGGGTGAAAGAGACGATGAGATCGTGGAACTCGCGCGCGGTGTGGGTGAAGGCAACGCCGTCCTCGACCAGCGCCGCGCACGCGTCGGCGTTCGCGGTCAGGGCCGGGACCACGGTCTCGGCTCGGTCGGCGCGCTCGGCGCAGGCCCGCGCGCACTGCGGTTCCAGCAGTCGCAGGCCATCGGCCAGGTCCCCGAGGGTGACCCGTGCGCCCTGCAGGGCCAGGCCCAGGTGATACGCCGCCGAGGACTCGTCGGGCCGATGCACCTCCGCGCCACCGACATTCCCGCGCCGGACCGTGACCAGGCCCTCGGTCTCGAGAATGCGCAGGGCCTCGCGGATCGAGGGATAGCTGACCCCGAAGTCCTGTACCAGCTGCTCCTGGGTGGGCAGGCGGTAGTCTTCGTCACCGGCGAGAATGCGTGAACGCAGTTCCGCGGCAACGGTTTCGGCGATACGCAGCTGCGGTGTGCGACCGGCGGGCCGGCCCCGCCGGGCAGAGGTCACGCCGACCGTCCCGGATTCGTGCGCACGCCCACCGGCGCCTCTGGTTGCATTAGCGGGAGTCTAGTCACCGGCGTATTGGCCTTCAAACATTGCTATCCTTATGAGGATTGAAGTAGCCTCCGCCCATGGACTTCACAATGGGAGAGTCCGTCGCGACGCTCAGGGGGGACCTGCGGCGTTTGATAGCGGACGAGGTCCCGGCCGAATTTCTCGGTGCTTTCACCGACGATCCCGCCGATCTGGCCGTGGCCCAGCGCTTCTGCCGGTTGCTGTCGGACCGGGGGCTGCTGTGCGCGGCGTGGCCCGAGGAATTCGGCGGGCGCGGGGCCTCGATCTGGGAACAGACCGCGGTCCGCGAGGAGATGTGGGCGCGGCACGAACCCCGGGGCGCGCAGTACATGGGCGTGAACTGGGTCGGGCCGACGATCATGCGGCACGGCAGCGCCGAACAGCAGCGCAAACACCTGCCGCCCATCGCCCGCGGCGAGGTGATCTGGTGTCAGGGCTTCAGCGAGCCCGACGCCGGTTCGGACCTGGCCTCGCTGCGGACCACCGCGCGCCGCGACGGGGACGGCTGGCACATCTCCGGCCAGAAGATCTGGACCTCCTACGCCACGATGGCGCAGTGGTGCTTCCTGCTGGCGCGAACCTCGGTGGAGGATCGAAAACAGCAGGGCCTCACGGTGTTTCTGCTCCCCATGTCCGATCCCGGCATCGAGGTGCGGCCGATTCGCGCCATGCTCGGACCGCATCACCTCAACGAGGTATTCCTGGACGGGGTGCGCGCCACCGAGGCCGACGTACTGGGCGAGGTGGGTCGCGGCTGGTCCGTGGTGCAGGAGGTGCTGGCGTTCGAACGCGTCGGCATCGCGCGCTACGCGCGCTGCGAACGGCTGCTGCACGCCGCCCCGGATGTGCTCCGCGCGCGCTGGGCTGGTCTGCCCGCCGATCTTCGCGGTCGCTGGGCGCGCGGGCTGACGCACTGCCGGCGGGCGCGTCTGCTCGCCTACCAGGTTGTGGCACTACAGGATTCGGGCCGGGTATCCCCGGCGGACGCAGCCGTCTACCGGATCGCGGTGACCCGGCTGGACCAGGAGAGCGCCGCGGTGCTCAGCGAGATAGCGCAGGTGGCCGACCCCGGCGATCCGGCGCAACGCCGGTTCCGCCGTGCGGTCGAGGATCACTGGCGCTACGCCAACGCGGCCACCGTCGCCTCCGGGAGCATCGAGATGCAGCGGATCCTGCTGGCTCGAAACCTACTGGCGTCGCGCACAATTCGCGACGCGGCCTGAATCCTCGCGGCGGAAGAACTGACATGAACATCGAGCTGTGTGACGAGGCCCGGGAATTCGGCCGGGAGTCGCTGCGCGCCTTCCGCGCCGCCGGCGGAGACGAGCTGTTGCAGCGAGCCGAGGCCGAGCCGGCGGTGCGCGGGGAGCTCGTGGAGCCCATACTGACCGCGCTCGGCGCCTGGGACCTCGCGCCGCGGGACGACGCGGTGGAGCTCGAAGCCGCGGCGGCCCTGTGCCGGAGCGCCGGGTACTACGCCGTTCCCTATCCGGTCGCCGAACGCCTGGCGCGGGTGCCGGAATCGGACGGGCTGATCGTGGTGGATGGACCCGAACCCGGTGGTGCGGTCGCGGGACTCGACCTGCGCTGGTCCGCGGTCACGCTGTCCGGCGAGCGAGCCGAAGTCACACCGCGAGAACCGGATTCGCCGCCGCGCACCTCGATGTTCGTGGCTCGGCTCGACCCGGGGCCACCGAGCCCGGTCAACCCGGACGGCGAGCGCGATGCGGCGCTGGCCTTGGCGCTGGCGTGCTGGACGCTGCTCGGCATGCTCGACCGGGCCATGGATCTCGCCCGCGACCACGTGCTCGTGCGCGAGCAGTTCGGGCGGCCGCTCGCGGAGTTCCAGTCCGTGCAGTTCCAGCTGACCGATGCCGAAGTCGAGCGCCGGGGCGTGGAAATGCTTGCCCGCTATGCGCTCTGGAGCATCCAGGACCGCCGGGCGGACGCGCTGAACGACGCGCTCGGGGCCCGGCTGGCCGCCGTCGAAGCCGCCGACATCGTGTTCCGGGTCGCGCACCAGGTTCACGGCGCCCTCGGCTTCTGCGACGAGTCGCCACTGTCCTGGCTGTCCCGGTACAGCCTGCCCCTGCGCCGGTTCCCCTGCGGCCGGTCGGGTACCGAAGCCGCGCTGACCCGCCGCATCGAGGGGCACGGCCTGGCCGGGCTCTTCTCCGAACCCACAGGAGCGTGACGCGTGGCCTACGACCTACCTCCCGAACTCACCGTCGAGAGTGACGGCCCGATCCGTACGGTGATCATCAACCGGCCCGAGGATCTGAACGCGGTGAACCAGGCCCTGCACTGGGCGCTGGCCAATGTCTGGCGGCAGCTCGCGGCCGATACCGAAGCCCGCGTGGTGATCCTGACCGGCGCGGGCCGGACCTTCAGCGCCGGTGGAGATCTGGACTGGATCACCTCGTTTCTCGAGGACCCGGTGGGGCGCGACGAGAGTATTCGCGAAGGCGCGCAGATCATCGAGGAGATGCTGCGTTTCCCGCTGCCGGTGATCGCGGCGGTGAACGGGGCGGCCGTCGGGCTCGGCGCGAGCGTGGCTGTGCTGTCGGACATCGTGCTCATCTCCGAGCGCGCGCACCTGGCGGATCCGCACGTGGCGGTGGGTCTGGTGGCGGGGGACGGGGGCGCGGCGTTCTGGCCGCTGCTCACCCCCATTCTGCGATCGCGGGAATACCTCTACACCGGAGACCGCATCGACGCCGCGACCGCGGTAGAGGTGGGATTGGCCAGCCGGGTGGTTCCGGCGCAGGACCTGCTCGCCGAAGCGCGCACGCTGGCTCATCGCCTGGCCGCGCAGCCGGCCGAGGCGCTGCGAGCTACCAAACGCGTTGTGAACATGTATCTTTCGCAGGCACTGGCGGGTCCGATGCAAGCCGGGTTCGCCGCGGAGGTGGTGACCATGCAGTCGGCCGAGCATCGCGAGAAGTTGTCGGCGCTGCGGCAGCGGGTGCGGGCGCGATGACCGGGCTCGCCGCGCCGGGGCATCTCGCCGATACCGCCGACCTCGGGGAATTCCGCGCCGCCGTGCGCGATTGGTGCCGCGACAATGTTCCCGTGGACTGGCGGCGCGCTCAGACGGGCGCCTCGGAGACGGAGTTCGTGGCGTTTCAGCGGGAGTGGTTCGAGCGGTTGCACCGTGCCGGATTCGCGGTGCCGCACTGGCCCCGCGAGCACGGCGGCGGCATGTCCGTCGAGCGACAGGTCGTGCTCTATCAGGAGCTCGCCGCGCACGACGCGCCCCGGCTGGTGCTGTCCTTCGTCGCGATCCATCACGCCGCGGCCACCCTGCTCGGGGCCGGCACACCCGAGCAGATCGCCCGCCACCTGCCCGCCATCGCCGCGGGCGAGATCTGGGTGCAGGGTTTCTCCGAGCCCGAAGCCGGGTCCGATCTGGCCGCGCTGCGAACCTCCGCCCGGCGCGACGGCTCGGAGTTCGTCGTCACCGGTCAGAAAGTGTGGGCCAGCGGCGCCCAGTACGCGGACTGGTGCCTGCTGCTGGCCCGCACCGATCCGGATGCGCCCAAGCGACAGGGTATTTCGTACTTCCTGCTGGACATGCGCAGTCCCGGAATCGAGGTCCGGCCGATCCGGCAGGCGACCGGGGAGGCGCACTTCTGTGAGATCTTCCTGGATCAGGTGCGGATCCCGGCCGCCAACCTCATCGGCCCCGAACACGGGGGCTGGCAGGTGGCGCAGCGGACCCTGGGCGCCGAACGCGGATTGACCATGCTGGAGCTCGCCGAGCGCCTCGGCAACGCCGGATTCGACCGCCTGGTGCGCGAATGCCTGACCCCGGACCCGCTGGGCGGGCGGCCCATCGATGATCCCCTGGTGGCCGACCGCCTCGCCGTCCTGGACATCGAGATCACCGGACTGCGGGCGCTGTGCCGGGACCTGGTCGAACGCCACGCCACCGACACCGTCGGCCCCGCCGATGCCTCGATCGTGAAGCTCTACTACAGCGAATTGCTGCAGCGCACCATGGATTTCGCCACCGAGATCGGCGGCGTCCCCGCCCACACCGTCCTGCGCAAGCCGATGTCCGGCGGCTGGGAGTCCGGGGCCTGGGTGCTGGATTTCATCGGCTCCTGGGAGTGGACGATTCCGGGCGGGGCCAGCGAGATCCAGCGCACCATCATCGCCGAACGCGGCCTCGGCCTGCCACGCCCCTCGAAGGAGAGCTGATGGTTCCCGCCACCGAGTTCGCCGAACTGCACGGGGAGTTGCGGCAGGTTGCCCGCGACCTGCTCGGCCGGTCGGATCCGGCCCGCGCGGTGGATTGGGCCACGATGGCGCGCGCCGGGTGGCTAGGTCTGGAGGTGGGCGTCGAATACGACGGTGCGGCCGCGACATTCACCGAAGTCGCGGTCCTACTCGGTGAGATCGGCCGCGCCGCGGCGTGCACGGCGTACCCCGGCGTCGCCGCGCTCGGACTCGGGGCGCTGCTGGCCGTGGCACCCGATCCCGACCGCGATCACCTACTGGCGGAATCGGTTTCCGGTGCGGCCGTTCCGGTCACGGTCCTGGACAGCCGAAACATGACCGCCGCCAAACCCACGTTCCACCTGGCCGGCGGCCACCTGCGAGGCGACGCGGACCTGGTGCTCGACGCCCCCCTCGCGACGCACCTGCTGGTCCCCGCCTTCACCCGCGACGGATCCCGCGTGCTGGCCATGGTCATTCCCGGCACGCCCGGCCTCACCGTGTCCGCCCGCCCCGCCGTGGACCACACCCGCCGCCTGGGCCGCGTTCACGCCGACAACGTTCGCGCGGCGGCGGCCTGGGACCTGATTCCCGACCCTCGCACTGCCCTGGGCCACCTCTACGACCGCGCTGCCCTGGCAACGGCCTGCGACAGCCTCGGCATCAGCGAGGCGATGCTCGAGGCCACCGTCGCCTACACGAAGGTTCGTCACCAGTTCGGCTGCCCGATAGGCACTTTCCAGGCGGTGCAGCACGCCTGCGCGGACATGCTCGTGGACATCACTGTTGCCCGCCAATTGGTGGCCGCCGCGATCCGGGCCATGGCGACGAACGACCCCGGCACTCCCACCGCGGTCTCGATGGCCAAGTCCCACACCACCGCCGCGGCCGTCCACATCGCAGGAAAGGCGATGCAGCTACACGGCGGCATCGGCTACACGTGGGAACACAACCTCCACACCCACCTGAAACGTGCCACCCTGAACCGCTCCCTCTTCGGCTCACCCGCCGCCCACCGCCGCCGCCTGGCCACCCGATACCTGGACCGGTAGCGGCTGTTCCGCACGTGCGCCGGTCACATCGGCGGAGTGTCCGCGAACTCCCCGAGGAGTCGAAGCTCGAACTGCCGCTCCACGTCTGCCACCGCGTCGGCGGGCAACTCCGGATTCTCATAGGTGATATTGAGCCAAAGAACCGGCAGCGCACCGGCAACCGCCAACAGTCGCTCGGCCACGAGCAGGTCGTTCGCCATGTCCTCGACCGTGAAGTACGCGCGCGCCTGGAACCGTGCAGACGGATACGACTCGAGGATCGGCCCGAGCACGCCCTTCAGTTCGAGGAGCCGGTCGTAGGCGTCCCGCTTGGTCTCCGCCCGCAGCGGTCCCGCCCATTCCCGGCATGCCAGCGACATCGCTCGACTGTACAACCGTGGTGTCGGTGCCCAGGTGTCGTCCGGGCTCGCCGGTGCGGGCGCTGCCCGTCCGACCAGTCAGTTACCGGTCTTGTCGGCTCGGTGCGGCAGGATGCTCGTGCGCCCGGGACGACAGGTTCCGGCGCCGAAAGAAGGGCGGGGACATGACATTCCACCGATTCACCGAGTCCGCACGACGCGCAGCTCTGCTCGGCGCGCTGCCGCTGGCTCTCCTTGCCGGACCGGCGGTGGGCACCGGACATGCCGCCGAGGATCCACTGACCACCTGGTGCGATCTGTACCTCGGTCAGAGCAAGGCCGAAGTAATGGCCGCGATGGGAACAACGAACGGGCACCGCGCCGATTCGCTCATCGAATTCATCCAATGGATGCACGAGGGGTCGACGACCGCGGAATGGAATCCGGACGGCGCGATCCTGTTCGCGGCCTTCGACAAGGACAACGTCGCGATCAAGCTGCTGGCCTACGACGCGGCAGCCGGGGTCGACGGTGCCACTGCGCCCGCGGGAATCACCTGCGAGCCCTGGCGCGCCTCCTGATTACCTGAACCGGGGCGGGGTGTGCGGATCAGCTCAGTGAACCCGGCAATCCGGACGCGGGTGTCGGCGTATCGTGTGCTGAAGATTGCCAGCGAATTGCTCAGCCGTGGCAGTCAGACGGACCGCAATCCGACGGAGGCGTGATGAGCGTACTGTCCGATGATCTGCACACCCTGAGCTACGAAGCGTATGTCTACCTGTACTCGCTGGTGACGATGGACATCACCCGCACGCAGCAGACCGCGGGCGCGGCGGGTTCGGCGTCCGTGTTCGGTCCGCTGAATCAGTTCCATCATGTGCGGCAGTTCCCGGACGCCGACTTCCGGGCGGTGGTGCGGCCGAACTTCGACACCCTCTATTCCTCCGCGCATCTGGACCTCACACGCGGCCCGGTCCGCCTCCACGTCCCCGACAGCGGCGACCGCTACTTCATGCTGCCGATCCTCGACGCGTGGACCGATGTGTTCGCCAACCCCGGCAAACGCACCACCGGCACCGGCGAACAGGACTACATCATCACCGGTCCCGGTTACCGCGGCACCGTGCCCGACAGGGTGCCCGTGCTGAACTGCCCGACGCCGCACGCCTGGATCATCGGACGCACCCAGACCAACGGCCCCGCCGACTACGACGCGGTCCACCGATTCCAGGAGGGACTGGGACTGACCGAACTGGGCGAGCCCGCCCCCTTTCGATCCGACCCGACCATCGACACCACGACCGAACCGCTGCGGACGGTCAACACCATGCCGGCCACCGACTTCTTCGTCCGCGCTGCCGCCGCGTTGCGTGTCGATCCGCCGCACAGCACCGATTTCTCACAACTGGCTCGCATCTCGCTGCTCGGGATCGTGCCCGGCCGGGATTTCGACCCCACCCGGTTCTCCGCGGACGAACTCGCCGCCATCGAGTCCGGGGTGGCGGCAGCCCGCACCGGGCTGGGTGCATCGATTCCCAAACTCGCGCCGCCCGTCAACGGCTGGGTCACCGTTCTCGGCGCGATGGGCGTCTACGGCAACGACTACGCCAAACGGGCCACCATCACCCTGGTCGGGCTGGGCGCGAACCCGCCCGAAGACGCGATCTACCCCCTGGCCGTCACCGACGCCGACGGCGACCCCATGACCGGTGAAACCGACTACGTCATTCACTTCGCCGAGGGCAAACTCCCACCCGCCGCGGCGTTCTGGTCGGTCACGATGTACGACGCCGAAGGTTTCCAGATCCCCAACGAGCTCGACCGCTTCGCCCTCGGAGACCGAGATGCCCTGCAATACAACGAGAACGGCTCCCTGGATATCTACATTTCGACCAAAAACCCCGGCCCCGAACGGGAATCGAACTGGCTCCCCGCCCCCGCCGGCCCGGTCGGGATCACGATGCGCCTCTACGCGCCCCGCCCCGAAGCCCTCGACGGAACCTGGACTCCACCCCCGATTCGCAAGGCCTGAGTGTGCTTGAATCGGCCGCCGGTCACCGTGATCCGCGGCCGAGTAGCGCGTTCCGCGCTGGTGAGTAGTTTCGCGGTGGGCGGATTCGTGCGTGGCCGGGAGGATTCGGCACGTGCCCCAGAATTCGACTGCCCCGCAACAGGTATTCGCCCACCCGCGCTTGCTTTGGACCGGCTCGGCCCTACTGCTGACCGGCCGCTCGTGCCAGCAACGTAGTTCTGCTGGGAAGCGGTAGATCCCGTGCGGGAAGTCCCGATCGTAGGGGAGTTCGTCGGGGGCCTGATCGTAGGCGCCGCGCCCCTGGCTTCGTCGCTCCTGATCCTGTACGTCGTGCTGCGGTTGTGGGTCAATCGCGTCACGATGCGATTGCTCGGCCGGGGCATCGTCGCAACCGGTATGTACCAACTGCTCCACGGCGTGGCGGTGGTCCCGATAGCCCTGTGGCTTTCGCTTCTCCCCTTGGCATTGTGGTGGTTCTACTGCGGTGCAGTCACTTTCGCAGTAGGCGTTTCGATCGCGCTGATACTCCAGCTGCTGGTCTACCCATTCGCGAGGTTCCTGTACAACTTCCTATGGGACAACCCGGAGGCCCTGCTGAATGAGGCGTCCCATCCCGTCGACACCAGCGCAAGGAGCGGAAGAACAAGGCGTGCTTATGATCTCGACGTGACGTATGCGCTGTATGCCTGGGGAAGCTTCATCGACGAGGTCGGCCTGAACCGCGATCCGGGCTGGCTCGACGCCGCCCTGCTGCGCGGCGAGCGGGACGTTGTCAGCACCGACTTGATGATCGGTGATACCGAGACGTTGCGCGTGGATGGGCCGGGCACGATCTTCGACGTCGACGGCCGGAGGCTCCGCGGCCACGACCTGGTGGGCCGCGACCTGACCGCCGCGAACTGGCAGGTCGCACACATCCTGGTGGCCACCGACGGCACCCGGGAACATGCGCTGACGTTCATGGCGGAGGTCGAGGAGGACGGCGAGTACGAGATCGACGATGAGCCGCAGGACAATCCGGTCGGCGTCGGCGAGGTCGTGAAGCTGTGGTCGGACCAGCACGGCCAGTGGGATCTGGCCCTGGTCCGGATGTAGTTGTCGAGCAGAGCGGTGCGACTCCGGCCGGATCAGGTGGCTCCACGGGTTCCGATGAATCCCGCAGTGCGGGACAATCGAATGCTCGGAAACTAGAGGAAGTTCGCACAGCTGACGGAAGAAGACCTCAAATGAAGATCGCTGCTCTCGTCCTGCTGATGCAGTGCTCGATAGGTGTTGCCGCCGCCGTCGCCGCACCGGTATCCCCAGTGTCCGGGCCGGACCTGGGCGACGTCTGCTACGGCTACGAGATCGGCCGCAGAGCAACGGACCCTGCCACTGGGCAACCGATAATCTGCGACTCCGACTACACATGGAATGTCGACACCGGCCAGGTGCCACACCGCTGGTTCGACTGACTGCCCGGACGACGGCCATTCCCCTGGTGCGCCTGATACGAGGATCGAGTAGCCCAGCAGCGCATGCCCGAACGAGCTTGCGAGCAACGAGAACGACTCGCACTCCGCAAAACGGCATGCCTGCCCGTCCGCGCACACCGCGCGCAATAGGACGAACGTTCTCGACGTGCGCCGGAAATCCACTGTGCGACGAAGGCCCCCGGACGCTCCGCTTCATCCGATTCGGGTGAGGCATCTCCGGCCGTCGAGCCGGATCATGGCCCGTATGTCCGAATCAGCCGCGGGCCTGGGCCCGGTAGAACTGGTCGTGCTCACCTTTCCCGGCAACGTGCTGGCGTCCGCGGTCACCGCGGAACTGCGGGCGGTGCTGGACGGGGGATTCGTGAGCGTCTTGGACCTCGTGTATCTGTCCAAGGACGCCGACGGCGACATCACCGAGAAAGAGTTCGGTGAACCGCTCGACGAGCTCGGGCTGGGGGAGCTGGCCGCCGCGCGTGAGTTGATCAGCAACGAGGACCTGGAGCTCGTGCGCGGAGCGCTGCCGGCGGGGTCCTCGGCGGTGATCGTGGTGTACGAGCAGACTTGGGCGCGCGGGCTGGGGGAGGCGGTGCGCGCCGCCGGGGGTGAGGTCGAACTGCACGTCCAGGTCCCGCGCGACGTCCTTGCCGCCGCGTTGGTCGACGCCTAGAAAGGGTGCGGAAATGCTTCGCAGAGGACGAATCGGACGGCCCGGGCTGCTGGGCACGGTGGCGCGCACGGCGGTCGTCGCAGGGACGGCCAGCGCCACCGCGAACGCGGTCAACCGGCGTGGTGAGCAGCGCGCGGCCGAACAGCAGGCCTACGCCGCGCAGAACGCACCGGTCCAGCCCGTATACGCCCCTCCTGCCGCGCCCCAGGGTGAGGATCTGGTGGTCAAGCTGGAACAGCTGGGCAAGCTGCATGCCACCGGCGTGCTGTCCGACGCGGAGTTCGCCGCCGCGAAATCCCAGCTGCTCGGCTGATTCCGCACCCCGCTGGTCGCCGGCACCCGAGCCGCGCCTGCTGCTGCGGCGTGGCGAACTCTCCGCCGACTCCCGAAAAGGCAAGGTGGAGGCCACGATCGAGGTCCGGTGAGCGGCGGTGGAGGTGGTCGGTGCAGACGAGCGGTTCGGTGACTTCGGCACGCAAAGGGATGGTGTGCGTCCCGGGCGGTGAGTTCGTGATGGGCTCGCTGGACTTCTTTCCCGAGGAGCAGCCGCTGCGCACGGTGTCGGTTGAGCCGTTCTGGATGGACGCGCACCCGGTGACCAACACCGCGTTTCGCCGGTTCGTGCGCGCGACCGACTACGTGACCATGGCCGAGCGAGAGCTGAATCCGGCCGATTTCCCCGGCGCCGACCCGGCGGATCTGGTGCCCGGCGCGCTGGTGTTCACGCCGACCTCCGGGCCGGTGCCGCTCGACGATTGGCGGCGGTGGTGGTCGTGGTCCGCGGGCGCGTGCTGGCGGCATCCCGGCGGAGCCGGAACGAATCTCGATGGGCGCGAACACCATCCGGTGATTCACATCGCGTACGCCGACGCGGCCGCCTACGCCGAATGGGCGGGCAAGACGCTGCCGAGCGAGGAGCAGTGGGAGTTCGCCGCACGTGGCGGACTGGCCGAAACCACCTACGCCTGGGGTGCGGAGTTCGAACCGCGCGGACGGCGCATGGCCAATACCTGGGTGGGTCGATTCCCCTGGGAGTTCCTGCCGGGCCGGGGACAGACGGCGCAACCCGGCACGACCAAGGTCGCCGGCTATCCGCCCAACGGATACGGCCTGTTCGACATGACCGGCAACGTGTGGGAGTGGACAACCGACTACTTCCGTCCCGGCCATCGGGAGGCTCCGGCGACTTCGTGTTGCAGCCCGACCGGCGGACCCGCGGGGTTCGAACCGCCCCCGCTCGAGCCGGGTGAACGGTTCGCGCGCCGGGTGGTCAAGGGCGGGTCGTATCTCTGCGCGCCGAACTACTGCCTGCGCTACCGTCCGGCCGCTCGGCAGGGGCAGACCGAGGACACCGCGACCGCCCATCTCGGCTTCCGCTGCATCACGCCCAATTGACGAACCGGCAAACGATAGTCGATCGATTGAACTGGGGTTATAGACTTTGGCTAAGATTTAGCAACTTTTCTGCGGGGTAGTGCGTCAGCACTACGAGCGTCGAAACAGCGTGCCTAGTCTCCGGGCATGACTTCGTTGGATGGCGAGCAGTCGAACGATTCCGAACCCACTCCCGCGCCCCGCAAACTCTCGAGGCGATTCATGCTCGGCGGCCTCGCGGCAGCGGGTGCGGGCGCTGCGGCCGCCCCACTGCTGGCCGCCTGCGGCAACGACAAGTCCGACGGCCCGCCGGGATACGGGACCGGGATCAACGAGGGCTTCGATGGCGACATCGAGCTCGACGTCCGCGATTCCAAGCCGGACTGGACCCCCTTCGAGGTGAAGAAGGCCCCCGAAGGCGCACCCAACGTGCTGGTGGTGCTGTTCGACGACACCGGCCTGGCGTCGTGGTCTCCCTACGGTGGCCGGATCAATATGCCGACCCTCCAGAAGCTGGCCGACGAGGGCCTGACGTACACACAGTGGCACACCACCGCCCTGTGTTCGCCCACCCGCTCCACCATGCTGACCGGGCGCAACCATCACGTGAACCGATTCGCCTCGATCACCGAGTCCACCAACGGTTTTCCCGGCGCGGCCGGTCGCCTGCCCGCGCAGTGCGCGACGGTCGGTCAGATCCTGCAGGACAACGGCTACTCCACGTTCTGGGTGGGCAAGAACCACAACGTGCCCGAGGAGGACGTGTCCTCCGGCGGCTCGAAGTCGGAATGGCCCCTGGCGAAGGGTTTCGACCGGTACTACGGCTTCCTCGGCGGTGAAACCAACAACTGGTATCCGGACCTGGTGGAGGACAACCGGTTCATCGAACCCCCGCAAACCCCGGAACAGGGCTATCACCTGTCGAAGGACCTGGCGGACAACGCGATCAAGATGATCCGCGATCAGCGCTCCTCGAATCCGTCCAAGCCCTGGTACATGTGGTTCTGCCCCGGCGCCAACCACGCCCCGCATCACAGCCCGGCCGAATACGCCGAGAAGTACAAGGGCCAGTTCGACGACGGCTACGAGGCGTACCGGACGTGGGTGCTGGGCCGGATGATCGACAAGGGCATCATGCCCCAGGGCACCCAGCTCACCCCGCTGAACCCGCTGCCGAAAGACGTTGCGCTGGACGATGATCAGGTGCTGCCGTGGGATTCGCTCAGCGCCGATCAGAAGCGGTTGTTCTCCCGCATGGCGGAGGTCTTCGCCGGATTCTCCGAGTACACCGATGCGCAGGTGGGCCGGATCATCGACTTCCTGGACCAGACCGGACAGCGGGAGAACACGGTCATCATGTTCGCCGCGGACAACGGCGCATCCGGTGAGGGCTCGCCGAACGGATCGGTGAACGAGAACAAATTCTTCAACGGCTATCCGGACTCGCTCGAAGAGAACATGCGGTACATCGATGTTCTGGGCACTCCGGCGACCTACAACCACTACCCGACGGGCTGGGCCGCGGCGTTCTCCACCCCGTTCCAGATGTTCAAACGCTACGCCCAGTTCTCCGGCGGCACCTGCGATCCGCTGGTCATCTCCTGGCCCAAGGGCATCAAGGCCAAAGGCCAACTGCGCCACCAGTACCACCACAGCACCGACATCGTAGCCACCATCTACGACGTCACCGGCGTGGAGATGCCCGACACCTACCGCGGCGTCAAACAGTATCCGCTCAACGGTGTTTCGATGCGGTACACCTTCGACGATCCCGACGCGGCCACCAAGAAGGAAAAGCAGTACTACGCCATGCTCGGCACCCGCGGCATCTGGCAGGACGGCTGGAAGGCATCCGCGATCCACGCCGCGATCTCGGGCGAAGGTCATTTCGACGACGACAAGTGGGAGCTCTACCACGTCGACGAAGATCGCTCCGAGTCCAAGAACCTAGCGGACGAGAATCCGGACAAGCTCAAAGAGCTCATCGCGCTGTGGGATACCGAAGCCAAGGACAACTACGTTCTGCCGCTCGACGACCGCACCGCCGTCGAACAGCTCGGCGTCGAACGCCCGCAGGCCGAGCCCCCGCGCGACAAGTACGTCTACTACCCCGGCACCTCGCCGGTTCCCGAGGGCGTGGCGGTCAATATCCGCGGCAAGTCCTACAAGATCCTCGCCGATGTCGATCTCGCCCCCGATGCGCAGGGCGTGATCTTCGCGCACGGTTCACGATTCGGCGGTCACACGCTGTTCGTGAAGGACAACACCCTGCATTACGTCTACAACTTCCTCGGCATCGCTCCGGAGCAGGACTTCGTCGCCTCGCAGCCGCTCACCCCCGGCAAGCACGTGGTGGGTATGGAGTTCAAGATCGAGGGCAAGGGTCCCGACGGCGAATCCACCGGCACCACAACGCTGTACATCGACGGCCAGCCGGTCGGCACCGGACCCATGCGCGCCCAGGTCGGCAAATTCACCCTCGCGGGTGACGGGTTGTGCGTCGGCTGGGACAGCGGCGACAACGTGTCGCAGCAGTACCAGCATCCCGGCACGTTCACCGGCGGCACCATCGCCGACGTCACCATCTCCACCGGCAACGAGACCTACGCCGATCTGCAGAAGGAAGCCGCGGCGGCGCTGTCGCGCAACTAGCGGTATCGAATTGCGTTGTGGGGTAGCACAAAGCGCTTCCTCGCAGCGTCGCCCAACGTCGGCCCGAGCTCCCCGGAGCGGGCCGGCGTTGTGTCGGTCATATGATGCGCACGGAAGATCGTGGTGCGGGCTGAGACTTCGCGCCGCGCCTTGGATGCGGCGGCTGCCGGTGACTCTCGACCACCGCGCGGTGCGCTGGCCTAGAGGCGCGTAGCCGAACGAACCAGGTCCGCAACGGCTTTGGACCTGCTGTGCGGCGGCCAGGCGATGACGGTCGTGACCACCGGTGCGTCCGGCACGGGCACGATCGCGTGCTCGTCGCGGAGCTGGGCGCGAACCGACTCGGGCATCAGCGCGCAGGCTCGTCCGAGTGCGATCAGCTGGGTCAACTGGGTGTGGTCGCGGACCTGCGGTCCGGGGCCGTCCGGATAGCTCCCATCCCGGCGCGGCCAGCGCGGCAGGGGCAGGTCCGGCAGGTCGGTGATCTCGGCCATCGACAGGTGGGACCGGGTCGAGAGGGGATGCCCCGCGGGCAGGACCGCGACCTGCTGTTCGGTGTGCAGGTCCTCGGTATCCAGTCCGGATGTCGTGTCGTACGGCCGGTGAAGGAGCGCGACGTCGGCATGCCCGTTGCGGAGCAGGCCCTCGGGTTCGCCCGGCCCGCAGAGCATCACCTCGATGTCGATCGCGAAGGGCTCGGCGGCGTAGGCGTCCAACAGCTTCGACAGCAGTTCCCTGGACGCGCCGGCCTTGGTGGCCAGCACCACCCCGGGCCGGTCGGCGGCGGCGCGGCGGGTGCGGCGTTCGGCGGCCTCGACCGCTTCGAGTGCGAGTCGAGCCTCGCGCAACAGCACTGCTCCCGCGTCGGTCAAAGCGATGGCGCGAGTCGTGCGGTGCAGCAGGACGACTCCGAGCCGCCGTTCGAGTTGCTGAATGGCTCGCGAGAGTGGTGGTTGCGCGATCGTGAGCCGCTGGGCCGCCCGCCCGAAGTGCAACTCCTCGGCGACGGCGACGAAATAGCGCAGCTCTCGCGTTTCCACCGGGACATCGTATCCGCCCGCAACCACCATCGATACCGGTGAGGTATCAATGTTCACCCGACCGGTCTTGGACGCCGAGTCGGGGACCGCAGCAGGATCGTTTCCATGAGTGAACAGACGATTGCGCTGGTGACCGGCGCGAACAAGGGAATCGGCTACGAGATCGCCGCTGGCCTGGGCGCCCTCGGCTGGCGCGTCGGTGTGGGTGCGCGTGATCGGCAGCGCCGGGAGACCGCCGTGGAGAAGCTGCGCGCGGCGGGGGCCGACGCGTTCGCCGTGCCGCTCGACGTCACCGATGACGCGAGTGTGGCCGCGGCGGCCGAGCTGATCGCCGATCAGGCCGGCGGGCTCGATGTGCTGGTCAACAACGCGGCGATCACCGGCGGTTTCCCTCAGTCGCCGACCACGGTGGCACCCGAGACCGTGCGAGATGTCGTGGATTCCAACGTGATCGGGGTCATCAGAGTGACCAACGCGATGCTGCCGATGCTGCGCGCCTCGACCGCGCCGCGGATCGTCAACATGTCCAGCAGCGTCGGCTCGCTGACGCTGCAGACCACGCCCGGCATCGACATGGGTCCGCTGCCCGTCGCCTACCTGGCCTCGAAGACCTTCCTCAACACCCTGACCATCCAGTACGCCAAGGAACTGGCCGACACCGGCATACTGATCAACTCCGGGTGCCCCGGCTACACCGCGACGGACCTCAACGACTTCCGCGGCGTCCGGACACCGGAACAGGGTGCGGCCATTGCGATTCGGCTCGCGACATTGGCCGCCGACGGTCCGACCGGTGGGTTCTTCGACGACGCCGGTGCGGTGCCGTGGTGACGATTCCCTCGCGAAGCCGGGTATGCGCCGAAGGGGAAGCATGAAGGCCGCGTCGATCGTGCAGAATATGTCGCGCAACCAGGTAATTCGCACTACGAACTACGATATCGGTCCCATGTATCCTGGCCGGGTGAGCAAGAATTATGACGGCCATATCGGCGTGGTATCCGGGCTGGTGCGGTCGGCGTTCCTGGTAGATGCCGTCTATACGGAATCGGCTCGAGAGCACGGCATCACCATGCAGCAGGGGCAATTGCTGTGCCTGCTGATGGCGCGACCGAAGAGCATGGGAGAGCTGGGCGCGCTCCTGCGGCTGGCGAAGTCGAGCGTCACCGGCCTGGTCGAACGCACCGAGCGCAACGGGTGGGTGAGCCGGGAGCCGGATCTGCGGGACGCGCGGACGATCCGCGTCGCGCTCACGCCGGCGGGGGATCGGTTCGCCCGGAAGTTCTATGCCGAAACGTGCGCGCGGATCGAGCGATTGACCGATACCCTCGACCCCGCCGAGCGGGATGCGCTGGGTGAGCTCCTCGGCCGCGTCGTGGCGGACAACCAGGTTCCGGAACTGTTCGTGTAGTCGACAGCCGCACCTCGCCACTTGCAGTTCGTAGTACGAACTATTATGGTTCGTACTACGAACTTAATTGTTGGTTGAAGAGTGCGGGCGGTCTCCGAGAGTCGTTGAGCTACGCACTGTTTCGCGAAAGGTGCTTCCATGTCCCTACCCGATGTCACCTTCGGATTCGGCGCACACAGCGGCGTCGACGACATTCCCGACCTACTGCGTGCGGCCGAACAGGCCGACCGAGACGGGCTCGACATCTTCTCCCTGTCGGACCACCCCTACCTCGCCGACCGCGTCGACGCTTACGCCGCAATCGGTTTCGTCCTCGGCCGCACCCGGCGCATCGCGGGGATCGCCAATGTGACCAACCTGCCCACCCGTCCCGCCCCCATGCTCTCGCGCACCGTGACCTCGCTCGCTGCCCTGTCCGGCGGCCGCATCGTCCTCGGCATGGGCGCGGGCGGCCTCTGGGACCGCATCGCCGATATGGGTGTTCCGCCCCTGTCCGCTGGCGACGCCGTCGATGCCTTCGAAGAGGCGATCACACTGGTGCGCAAACTCTCCGGCGGCGGTGGGCCCGTCACACATCAGGGCCGTTTCTACCGCGTGCACAACATCGACCCCGCCGCCACGCCGGCGCCGCCGGTGTGGACCGGGTCGGTCGGCAAGAAGTCCCTGGCCGCCACCGGCCGGGTGGCCGACGGCTGGATCCCGGGCCACGCCGCCGACTGGCACAGCGACCGCTACCGCACGTCCCGCCCCATCATCGACGCCGCCGCGCTGGAGGTCGGCCGCGATCCCGGCGAGATCCGCACCGTCTACAACCTCCCCGGCATCATCACCGACCAGCCGCTACCCGACACACGCGACCCCGAAGGCCGTTGGCTCGGCGGTTCCCCGGCCCAGTGGATAGCGGAATTGACCGAGGCCGTACTGCACCATGGCGCAGGAGGTTTCACGCTCTTCTCACCCTCGGGCGGTATGCAGGACTCCCGTTCCCTCGCTGTCTGGGCGCAGGAAATCGCCCCCGCCGTACGGACTGCGATCGTCAAGTAGCGGTCTGTCGGTCGGCTGCCTTCGCCCATGCCGGTAGCCACGTTCCGCGATCGGGTTCGCTCGCTCGCCGGGACCGCAGGTGATCGCGGAGCGCGGGGAGACCCGGGTGGGGATTGTCGGCCCGCCAGATGATCGATATGGGGTAGATCGGTGTCGGGTTGTGGATCGGGACGCGTCGTAGGTCGTAGCTGTCCGGCCAGAGGTAGCGCGAACCGGCGCCGATGAGTGTAGACAGGCCGGCTGAGGCGGAGATTTCTTCCAGCACAGACTCTTTGGCGAAGACCGGGCCGCCGCGGTCGATGGTGAAGCCGAAGGTGCCGGCGAATTCGGCGTAGTAGTCGGCCACCTCGCCGTGGGCCGGCAGGCCGGGCACCCAGATTCGGTGCCCGGCCAACCGCGCGGGTGTGATCGCGGGACCCGCACCGAGGGGATGGCGCGGGCCGGTGAGTAGCTGGTGGGGCTCGTCGACGGCGCGGGCCGTGCGAATCGTCGGGGGAAGAGGGTGGTGGGCCGGGACCGCGTGGAAGGTGGCGTCGATCGTTCCCGCGTCCACGGCGGCCACCGCGGCGTCGAGGTCGGCGTCCATGAGCGTGACGACGTCCAGTTCGATCGTGGGGTGGGTGCGATGGAAATCGTGCAGGGCATCCGCCGAAACGATGCGGCGGGCAACCACATCGACGCGCAGGGGGCGATTACCGGGACGTACGGACGCGTCGGCGCGGTGGACGGCGTCGAGTACCGCGCGGGCGTGGGGCAGGAACGTCCGGCCGTCGGCCGTGAGCTCGACGCCCCGGGGCGTGCGGGCGAACAGGCGCACGTTCAAGTGCTTCTCCAGGGCGGCAACGCGTTTGGACACCGCCTGCTGAGTGATCGCCAGCTCGGCCGCGGCCTCCTGGAACTGTCCCACCTCCGCGGCGGTGACGAAGGTGCGTACGGCGTCGAGATCCACCACGCAGAACCTACCCGTACAACCGATGGTTGTGGCTCGCCGAGCGCGCGGTTGTTTGATCGCGGACCCGCGGAATTGCTTTGATCTCGGCGTTCGACAGCGAAGGCGGGAGGTGGCGCGGGTGGTCGGTGGACGAGATCTGGGGCGGCGGTTCGGATGGTTGTGGGCGGCCTACGCGGTCAGTGCCTACGGATCCGGGCTCGGCTTCGGTGCGTTGCCGCTGATCGCGGTGCTGGTGCTGGACGCGAGCGTGCTGCAGGTGTCGGTGCTGTCCGCCGTGGGGCCGGCGGTGGGCGCGCTGATCGCGTTGCCGCTGGGCCCGTGGGTGGAGTTCCGGCGCAAGCGACCGGTGATGATCGCGATGGACTTCACGCGGTTCGCCGCGATGCTGACGATCCCGGTCGCGTACGCCGTCGGCAGGTTGAGTTTCACGCAGCTGCTGATCGTGGCGGCGGTGGTCGCCGCCGCCAAGATCGTGTTCGGAGCGGCGAGTGGGGCCTACCTGAAAAGCCTTGTCCGGCGGGAAGATCTGCTGGTCGCCAATGCGCGGTTCGAGTCGACGACGTGGAGTTCGATTGCGATCGGACCACCCCTGGGCGGTGCGGCGATCGGACTCCTCGGACCGGTGATCACCGTGGCGGCCGACGCCCTGAGCTACCTGCTCTCCGCGCTCGGGGTCATGGCGATCGGCGGCGGCGAGCGAGCGCCGGAGCGGAGCGGCAAGCCCGGACTGCGCGCAGCCGATGTGCTCGAGGGCTGGCGGCACCTGCTCACCCATCGCGGCCTGCGCGCGCTCTACCTGAACCAACTCTTGGTCAGCGGCTCGATCATGGCGACCGAACCCGTGCTGGCCGTGTTGATGCTCCGCGATCTCGGCTTCGCGCCCTGGCAGTACGCCCTGGCCTTCGCCGCCCCCTGCGTCGGCGGACTGATCGGCTCACGTCTCGCCCGCCGCGTCGTAGCGCGCTACGGCCAACAGCGAGTCCTGCAGCTGTTCGGTGCATTTCGCGCGGTATGGCTGATCGGTCTGGCCCTGGTCCACCCCGGCGTCTCCGGTCTCGCGACCGTGATCCTCATCGAACTGGCGATCATCGTCGGCATGAGCCTGTACAACCCCGTGCTGGCGACCTACCGGCTCGAGAACACCCCCGATGCCCTGGTGACCCGCACACTGTCGGCCTGGTCGATCGGCAGCGGCGCCACCATCGCCGCGCTCGGCGCACTGAGCGGGTTGCTCGCGAGCCTGACCGGTCCGCGCACGGTCCTCGTGGTCGCTGGTCTCCTGGTCCTGCTGAGCCCGTTGTCGCTCCCTCGGGGCCGCGACGCCTCCGGCTCGGTTTCACCCCGTTCGGGTGACTCTCCGGTAGCCGTTCGACGCTAGGTTCGGCCCGTCGGACATGAAAGCTTCCCGTGAACGGAGTCAGCATGTGCTACCAGCCCAAGGCCGCCACCGCGCAGACCGCGCAGGTCAACCGGGACGCGGCCGCGCTCTACGACCTCGCGAACACGCAGGACTTCACCGATTCGCGGCGCGGGCTGATTGCCGAGTTGCCCGGAAACGTCGTCCGGGAGGACGGCGGGGTGGTTTTCGATCCCCAGGACTTCGCGTGGATCAGGGACGAGGACGCCGCACCGGACACGGTGAACCCGAGCCTGTGGCGGCAGAGCCAGATCATTCGCCACGGTGGGCTGTACAAGATCGCGGACGGGCTCTACCAGGTCCGGAACAACGACATCGCCAACCTGACGATGGTCGAGGGCGAGGACGGTCTCATCGTCATCGACTGCATGGCCGGGGTGGAATCCGCACGCCAGGGCATGGATCTGATTCGCGAGCACGTCAGCGACAAGCCGGTCGCCGCGGTGATCTACACCCACACCCATATCGACCACTACGGCGGCGTGAAGGGCGTGGTCGATCCCGAGGACGTCGCCTCGGGGAAGGTGCCGATCATCGCGCCCGGGCGCCAGTTCGACAAGTTCGCCCTCGGGGAGAACGTCATCGCCGGAAACGCCATGGCCCGGCGCAGCTTCTACGCCTTCGGCGGACTGCTCGATCTGAATGCCCAGGGCCACATCACCTGCGGCCTGGGCATCGTGAGCACGGCCGGCCCCACGATCTCCTACATCTCACCCACGGATCTGATCACCGAGACCGGCGTCCGCCGCGAGATCGCGGGTATCGAGTTCGAGTTCCTCTATGCCCCCGACACCGAGGCTCCGGAGGAAATTCACATCTGGATCCCGCAGCTCAAGGCCCTGACCTGCGCGGAGAATGCCAACCACTCGCTGCACAACATCCAGACGTTGCGCGGTGCGCGGACACGCGACGCCCGCAACTTCGCCCGCTACCTGGACGAAACCCTCGAGCGCTGGGGCGATGAGGCCGAGGTGCATTACGGACCGCACACCTGGCCCGTGTGGGGCAACGAGCAGGTGACGGGCTTCATCGCCGCCCAGCGCGATGCCTACAAATACATTCACGACCAGGCGCTGCGTCTGGCGAACAAGGGCTACACCCCGCTCGAGGCCGCCGAGGTGATCGAGCTGCCCGAGGAGTTGCGCCGGACCTGGGCCAACCGCGGCTACCACGGCACCCTGCATCACGATGTGCGCGCGGTGTTCCACAAAGAACTGGGCATGTGGGACGGCGACCCGGTGTCGCTGCACCCGCACCCGCCGGTCGACTCCGCGCGGCGTTTCGTCGAATTCGCCGGCGCCGACGCGATTCTCGCCGAAGGCAAACGCGCGTTCGACGCCGGCGACTACCGGTGGGCCACCGAGATCCTGCACAAACTGGTCTTCGCCGACCCCGACAACACCGCCGCCCGCGAACTACAGGCCGACGCCTACGAACAGATGGGCTACCAGGCCGAAGGCCCCCAGTGGCGCGGCATCTTCCTCAGCGCCGCAAAGGAATTACGCCTCGGCGTCCAACCCCCGCCCTACGTGACCGCGAGCCAGGACACGATCCTGGCGATGCCGGTGGACCTGCTGCTCGACTTCCTCGCGGTCCAGATAATCGGCGATCAGGCGGTAGCCTCCGACATCACGATCAACCTGAACTTCACCGACGTCGCCGAGGAATGGACGCTGTGGATCCGGCGCGGGGTCCTCAACGCACGTCGCGGAAAAGCCGCCGATGCGCGTCTGACGGTGACCGGCCCGAAACAGGCGCTGACCGGGGTGCTGTTGAAACCGGCCGTGGCGGACAAACTTTCGTCGGAGAAGGTCATCCAACTCGACGGCGACTCGTCCGTGCTGAAGGAAATGGCCGCGGTCCTGGACACGTTCGAGCCGACGTTTCCGATGGTGACTCCCTGATCCGGCTCCGGTGCGCCGCGGCCTTGTGATCCGGGTGGGTGGGGAATGCAGATTCACGCTGCGGCGTCGCTCGGTTGCGGTACGGCAGGGTGGTCGATGATGTTCAGGCAACAGCCCTGCCCAGCCAGTGCCGGGCGCGAGGATCGATCCGCTGCCCGATGATGGCCGAGACCTGTTCGAGCAATGCCGGTTGGATCTCGATCCCCACTGCTCGCGGCCCCGGATCACCCGTGATGGGCAGGACACGGGAGATCAGGTCGTCATTGATCTGCTGAATCCGGCGGTCGACGACCTCGCCGACGGGCGATCCACCGTCGTTGTAGGTGCTGATCAACTCCCACACCAATGGCGCATCGGTGGGCTGGAGAAAGGTGTCGCACAGGCGGCACCCGATCGAACCCGGGAAGATCGTGTGCCGGTCGCACAGGTCGACGAGGTACGGCCGCGGCGCGACAGTCCAGTCCCCGAAACCGGAGTCGGTCGCCGCACCAGGGTCGAACGTGGTGAGCATCCGCGTGAACGCACCGAGGATGTGGTCGATCGCCGGGGTGTAGTGCAGCTTCTGCCACCCCGTGCGATGGTTCGCTCGGTCGAGCATTTCGATGAAGAAGTCCTGCTCACTTCGGTGTTCGTGTGTCCACGGCACCTCAGCCAGGTCGAAACCGCCCGTCCCGCGGCCATATCGGACCAGGTCGCAGAAGTGCAGCACCAGGTTCCGCTGCCACGCCGTGCTCGCGATCGACGATCCGGCCAGCGCGATCACGTCGCAGAACACGTCGGTGCCGCCGTTCGTCATGTAGACGTCAAGACCCACCGAATCCGCGCTGAAATGGTTGCCCACGGCATCGACCTTACCGGCGTTGATCCTTCCGACACCTCGCGGCGCTGTCGGCGAAATATATTGTCGTGCAGAAGGTCTGGGTGCAATCCGGCACGTCACGTCGCCGAATCTGTCTGGTGTTCGTCACGGCGGCGATGAGATGAGCGGTAAGAATGTTCCTGTGAGCATCCGACTTCCAACCACACCGGACGAACTCGAACTCGTCCAGCGGTGGGTGGTGGCCGATCTCCGCAAGCCCGGTCGGTACATGCGGCTCAAAGGCATCGTTCCGCTATTGGACCGGCCCGAGCAAGCTCGGTTCGAAGCCGACCTGGCCAGAGATGCCCGTCAGATCAGCGACGACGAGCTGTGCACCTTGCTCGAGCTGGACTGGCGGGCACAGCTCACCGCGGTCTGGTTGATCGGTCTCGACAAGCGGTCCCGGTTTCGAGCGAAGCTCGAGAAGATCCTGACCCGCGACGAGATCGCTCCCGACCGAGCCTGCTTTCTGGCGTTCGTCCGCTTCGGTGAATCCGCGGACGCCGACATCCTGGTCGCCTACCTGGAGAGTGGGTCGCCGACCGTCGCCCGCCGCGCGTCTACCAGAGAGTTCGCGTTCGACGCGCTGACTGTCCTCGACGACCAACTCGGCACCGGCCACTCGAGAGTGTTTTCGGGACCTGTACCCCGCCCAATCGCTCACGAATGTTGCAGGTGCACAGGTCCTGGAGTTCGAGCGTCCGATCAGCCTGCTGCGTGATTTCGCCGATCGCATTATGGCTACGTCGTCGACGCCGTCACCGTGTGACCGCTAGAAGCAGCACCTCCACCCAGATGACGGGCTTGGTGATCTGGGGTCTGTTCTGGGGTGTGAATTCCGGCCCGCAGGATGTGCCGGCGGCCGAGGTGTCGTTGCCGATCGTGAGCACGCCGGCGAAGGCCAGCACGATCACGGCGAAGATCGAAAAGCGTTGGGGTGATGGGGATGTGGAGCGAATGCGCATGATCCGATCGCTTGTGAGTGGAGCGGGTCAGAGTCGGGCGGGCGGCGGGGTGGGGGTGCACCGTTTGGCCAGCTCGGCCAGGCGGGCGAAGAGGATGTCCGGTTCCATCCCGAGCGCGTGCAGCCGATCGACAGGGATCCTGGCCGGGTGCCGCAGCAGGGCGAAGAGCACATGCTCGGTTCCGGTTTGGGCGTCACCTGCGGCGTCCGCGATGGAATCGGCGGACGCCAAGAGCGCCACAAGATCCGGTGCCCCGGCGATGTCGGTCTCAGGCATGAGTGGCTACCTCATTCGATGATCGGTGTCGGGGATAGGTGCGATGTGGGTCGACGGTGATGATGTCGGCGACGGCCAAGATGAGGTCCGGGATTCGGCTGTCGAAGTGATCGAGGCTGGGCACGATCACCGCGTCCGCATCTCGGTCGCACACAGCGGCAATCACGCACTGAATGTGGGTGTCGGTGTACGGGCCGAGCGCGATGGTCTTGGCGAGCGTGTAGCCCAATCGTCTGGCCAGGCTGCGGATCTGGATCTCGTCCCAGTCCTGACGTGCACCGGATTCGTCGGTGCGCAGGTAGCCGATAGCGGCGGGGGTCATGACGCGATCGAAGGGAAATCGAGGACGGCGCGGCCGGTCGGGGTGTCGACGTACAGCTTCCCGCGCGCGGTGAGAGCCCAAGCGTCTCCGTGCAATCCGGGATTGCTGGTGGCGAGCCCCCGGCCGCGGAGAGCCTGGGCGCCCTTGCGGACGCGGTCGGCGGACAGGTCGGTGTGGCGGGCGATTTGATCGACGGTGAGGTGACCGCCCGGTGCGAGTGCGGACAGGACGCGTGCCTCGATCGTGGTCATGGCTCTGACCCTTCGGCTGTTGTGTGGTGTGGTTGTGCCCTGGTACCGGAGCGCCGCCGACCGGATCGAAGTGTGGCTACGAACTGTGGTCGGCGACGCCGTTCCCGCTGCGGCGGATTTGGCTGCGGTACTTGGGGAGCTGTCCCAACGATCTCACTACTCGATGTCCTCCTGAAAGGGTTCCAATAGGACATCGATAGGACATTTTCTGTCCGCATGGGGACATCTAACGTTGGGATCGAGCTACGATGAGGACATGCAGTCGAAGCTACGCGCCGCGCGATTAGCACTCGGTTATCAGTCGCAGAAGGCACTGGCAGCCGCGCTGAATCGGAAGGCCCAGGACATGGGTCTCCGTATCTCGGTCGATCCACGCTCTGTTCGGCGGTGGGAGTCTCCCGAGTCCCCATGGCCTCAGCCCGACCATGCGGCCGCCCTGGAGGCGCTACTCGGACGTCCGTTATCCGAGCTGGGATTCAGCCCGGCCCGAGGATCTGCCGCCGCAGACCCTGCCTACTCGACCTCCAGCGGACCCCGCGAGACATGGGCTGCTCGTCACGCAGGCACCTCGGCGAGTGCATTGCCGCAGTCGATCGCGACCGACTTCATGTCCTCCACAGCGGCGCACCGCCGCATGTACTGGTCAGTTCCGGCAGCACGGCTGCAACGCCTTGTTTCGGAGCACGCGGCGCTCGGCTGGGATCTGCTGCACCAAGTCCCAGGCGCGGCCAAACCCCTTATGGCACGGGCGGTAGCGGAATCGAGCCTCCTCGCTGGCCGTCTGGAGTTCTTCGATCTCCAGCAGCCGGACCTTTCGCAGCCGAGTTTCGAGCTCGCTCATCGCGCCGCGTTCGAGGCCGATGATTCGTTGCTCGGCAGTGCGATTCAGGCACACATGGCCTTCGCGCCCGCCTTCTCCGGTGACCCGGACCAGGCCGAACTTGCGCGCGACAAGCTGAGAAGCGCTCGCACGTTCGCGCGACGGGGTGACGCGAGTTTCGAGATGCTGGCATGGCTCGATGCCGTCGAGGCGGAAGTCGAGACCCGGGCCGGTGATACGCAGCGGGCACTTGCCCTCCTGCAGCACGCCGAGGATACCTACGCACAGTACGACCCGGAAACGGACGCCAGTCCGCCATGGCTCGACTGGTTCTCACCTGCCAGGCTCGCAGGCTTCCGAGGCAACACGCAGCTGATCGCGGGACAGAGTGCGGCCGCACGGGAGACGCTCGAACGCGCCCTTGCCGGGCTGCCCGGCGATGCGTTGAAACAGCGTGCGATCTACCACGCCGACCTCGCCGCGGTCGCGGTGCTCGATCGAGATCCCACCACCGCATGCATCGACCTGGAAAAGGCGCTGGAGCTTCTGGGTCAGCATTGGTACGCGACCGCCATGGATCGCGTGAAGTCGGTGCGCCAGTCCCTGCGGGAATGGGATGTCCTGCCGCAGGTTCGAGCTCTTGATGATCAGCTGTACAGCTGGCACACCACGATCAAATCGCTGGCGCGCTAACCGTTCTCTGCCGCAGTGATTTTCGGCAGTTCGTTGAGGTCGTGGATCTTCCAATCCGACAGGTCCGCGACCTCGGGCGCGTCACGCTGGATCCAACCCCACGGACCGCGCTGAATGAACGCCGTTCGCATGCCTGCCTTCTTCGCGGGCGCGAGGTCATTGTCCAGGCGGTCGCCGACGTAGACGATCTCGTGCGGCTCACCGGGGGAGACCTCGGCTACCTTTTCGAAGAAGGCCACCTTCGGCTTCTCGATTCCCCAATCGTCCGACGTGGCAATGAAATCGGTCGGCAGGTCGAGCGAGCGCAGGATCTTCCCGGAGCGCAACGTCTGGTTTCCCACGATGCCCACCCATACGCCCTGCTCCCGCAGTGCTGAGAGCGCCGGCCGAACGTCCGGGTACAGGTCATCCTCGCCGTACGTCTCGGGCTTGCCGGCCGCGGCCCGCGCTTCTCGCTCTTCAGCGAGATCGAATCCGGGCTTGAAGACCTGGAATGCCTCGCGGTAGTCCCTACCCTGAGCGATGGTGGCACCGAAGATGCTGATGAAGGTGTGCCGCGGTACGCCGAGCCAATCGGCCCAGGTCCCGTACTCCCGGGTTTCGTCCACCAGGGTCTCGCCCACATCGAACACCACGCTGCGAATCACGGGCACACGGTACCTCGAGCCTGGTGAGGGTCGCGCTCGTCGGAGGCTGTGGAACTGGGGCGATGGTTGTCCGTGGGCGTTTGGCACCGGGCTTTCATCGCGCCCCCGACGCCGCCGCTCGGTCGCGACTCGCGGGTGGAGGCGAACCCAGGCGTAGCGGATCGACCGTGCGGAGCGATAGGGCCGCGACCACCGCCGCGCACGTCGCGGCGAGCACGTGCGCGGGGTTGTAGAGGCCGTGGTTTCCGTCCGGGTTGAAGATCAGCATCAGCCAGGTGCACAGGCCCACCAGCACCGTCAGGGTCGTGGTGCGCAGGGTGAAGGCGGCGGCCAGGGCCAGGGGCCAGGAGTAGTACCAGGGGAGTGCGGCGGGGGACAGGACGATGATGGCGACGAAGGCTATCGCTATGCCCTGCACGGCCTCTCGTTCGCTGTGGCGGAACCGCCACCACGTCCAGGCGAGCAATGCGGCTAGTCCGAGCATGCACAGTGCCCGGAGCGGGTCGAGCCAGCCATCGAGGCGCAGCGGAGTCGTCCAGGTGATGACATCGCGAATCAGCGTCGGGAGCGACAGCCATTGCACGATCTTCTTCGACCCGGACAGCGCGGTCAGCCAGCCGACACCCACGCCCGCGAGCAGGGACGCCGCGGCGAACACCGCCGCGAAAACCAGCAGGCCCAGCCCCGCAATTTTCGCGAACACGGTCGCCGGGTGCGGTGCCGGCGGGGTTTCGACCGCCGCGCGATCATCCGACCCGTCCGACTGTTCGGCGGCGCGCCTCTCCTTCTCGTGCAGCATCCAGATCCACACCAGGAAGGGCAGCGCGATGCCGGCCGTCGCCTTGATGGCCACTCCTATGGCGACCACGACGATCCCCGCGACGTGACGCCGTTCCAGCACCAGCGCGATGCCGGCGCACATCAGGCCGACCATCAGCATCTCGTTGTGCACGCCGCCGAGCAGGTGGATCAGAACCAGCGGATTGAGCACCGCGAGCCAGAGCGCGACCGTCGGCCGGCCGCCGAGATGTTTGGTCAGGTACGGCACCGCCCACATCATCAGCGCGAGTCCGGGCAGCATGACCAGGCGCAACCCGATGGTGCCCGCGACCACGCTGTCGCCCGTGACCGCGGTGACGCCGCGCGCGAGGAGCAGGAAGATGGGGCCGTAGGGCGCGGTGGTGGTGGTCCAGACCGGGCTCACATTGTCGAGCAGGACACCGGGATTGGCGACCGGCCCGACGGCATACGGGTCGAAGCCGTCACGCAGCAGGGCGCCCTGGGCAAGGTAGGAGTAGGCGTCGCGACTGAACAACGGCGCGGCGAACAGCAGGGGGAAGACCCAGATGCCGACGATGGCCCGCAGCTCGTTCAGGGTCACGCCGACGCCGATCGTGGTGCGGCCCAGCCGGACCCACGAGGCGATCATCAGCAGCACGCCGACCCACACGACCATCGAGGACAGCACGTAGCCGTGCCCGAACCGCAGCCAGGACAGGTGCAGCTCCTCCAGCAGCGGGTCGTGCACGCGGGTCGCCCCCGCCCCGAGCCCGCCGAGCGCGATCATGATCGCGCCGAGGAACCCCGCCAGCGCCTGATGGCCTTCCGGGCTCCGGGCGAAGTCCGCCGCAACGCCGATCCCAGCACGAATCCCGGAACCTGCTCGGTCTGCCATTTCCCGGTCCCCCTGTCGCCGGGGCATGACGCTACCGCTTCGGTCGCGGAACGGTAAGCGGCAGCGTCGCTTCAGGTCGGGCGACGCGGTCGGGATTCTCGGCGCCGACAGCCTCGAACGTGACGTGTGGGCCACCTCCGAGCCGTCGAGGCAGCTCCAGGTCGCGGTGCGAACACGGGATGCCGCGAATCAGGCGCGCAGGCGCTCGCCCGCCAATTCGCGGAGGTCCGCAGTCTTGATCTTGGCGCTGCCGGTCAGCTCGAAGTCGGTGTCGGCGAAGAACAAGACCTCGCGGGGGACCTTGTAGCTGGCCAGACGTTCGCGAAGGAACGCGTGAAGGTCCTCGGGGGTCGGGGACGTGTCCGGATGGGGGATGACGCAGGCCACTACCAGCTCGCCGAGGGTCTCGTGCGGGACGCCTACCGTGCGGGCCACTTTGACCAGCGGGTGTGCGGTCAGGGCCTCGTCTATCTCCAGGGGGGAGACGTTCGCGCCGCCGGTTTTGATGATGTCGGTCAGGCGGCCTTCCCAGTGGAGACGGCCGGCGTCGTCCAGATAGCCGCCGTCGCCGGTGCGGAAGAAGCCCTCGGCGTCGAGGGTCTCGTCGAGCGGCGTTCCCAGGTAGCCGAGCATCAGGGTCGGGCCCTTGATGCCGATCTCGCCGCTCTCGCCCCGGGACAGGATCGCCCCGGTGAGCGGATCGACGATCTTGACGGTTACGCCGGGGAGGGGTTCGCCGCTGCTGCCCGCGATCACGTCGTCGGGCGTATTGGCCGGGAAACATGTTGTGATCGTGAAGGTTTCAGTGCTGCCGTACGCGGCCCCGGGCTCGGTGTACGTGGTCGATACCGTGGGATGGGTGGCGGCGGGCAGGGAGCGGTCCACGTAGCGCAGGGTGCTCAGATCCGTAGCGGCCCAGTTCGGGGCGGCTTCCAATTGCGCCCACTGGTGCGGCCACGCCACGGGGAAGGTGACGCGCTCGGACTGCATCAGGGCGAGCGCCTCGGGGGCGTCGAAAGTGGGTTGCAGGACCAGGGAACCGCCCGCGGCCAGGGTCGCGCCCAGGGCCATGCCGAAGTTGCCGGACCAGAAGAAGCCGTTGGCGGTCCAGCAGCGGACCGTGTCGTCGGGGCCGAAGCCGTACATGCGGCGGAAGCGCCACATCTGGACCGCGACACCGCGATGCGCGCTGCGGATGCCCTTGGGTTTGCTGGTCGTGCCGGAGGAGAAGAACACCACGGCGGTGTCGCTCGGGGTCACCGCGGCCGCGGTCGCCTCGACGAGCTCGGCCGGTTCGGACCAGCCGCGCGCCAGGAACCCAGCCCAGCCTTCGATGACTCCGCCGCGCACCGGCTCCCCGATCATCGAAAGATGCCGCAGGAAAGGATATTCGGCCGACCGCAGCTCGCCGGGGGTCGAGAAGCCGATGGCGGGTTCGAGTTCGGTCAACACGGCCGCGAAATCCCTTTTCGCCACGGTCCGTTCGAACAACAGCACCGACACCCCGGACACGCGGAGCAGGTGATCC
Source organism: Nocardia sp. NPDC005978 (assembly GCF_040614455.1). NCBI lineage: Bacteria > Bacillati > Actinomycetota > Actinomycetes > Mycobacteriales > Nocardiaceae > Nocardia > Nocardia sp. NPDC005978. The sequence continues at coordinate 119,785 of NZ_JBEXUS010000002.1, read as the reverse complement.
AGTTCCGACGGTGTGGAGAACGTGCTCAGGGTGACCGCCACCCCGCCCGCCATGCCGATCCCGAACACCGCCGCCAGCCATTCGGGCCGGTTGGTCATGAGCACCCCGACCCGGCTGTCCTTACCGACCCCGCAGGCGCGCAGCGCCCGCGCGACCATCGTGGCGCGCTCCCGCAACTCGGTGTACGTCCAGCGGGTCACCCCGTCCGGTGCGTGGAAAACCAAAGCCTCACGGTCGCCGTACTTCTCGGCGACCTCGGCGAGGAAGCCGGGCAGGGTCAGCGGGCCCAGGCCAGGTTCCTCGGCGAGGGGCGGCCCCGTCGCGATCGCGGCCCGGGTGGTCACATCGGGGGTCTGGGTGCTCATGGCGGTCCGTTTCGCTCGGTCAGTACGGCAGTTCGACCTCGGCGGTGCAGTCCACGAGCACCCCGGAGTCCTGATTGGTGAGCCGGACCCGCACCTGCACCAGGGGCACACCCCAGACCGAAGCCGGTTCCTTGCCGATGATCTCGGCGTCGAAGTAGGTCACATCGCCTTCGAAGGCGGGCAGGCGGAAGTCGGCCTTGGTGTGGCGCACCATGCCGTCGTGGCCCGCCCAGTAGGACAGGTAGTCGGTGCACCAGGCGCCCATGGTCGCGCCGTAACCGTAGGCCCGGGCCATGCCGACCTCGTCGGCCTTGTCACCGTCGATGTGCCCGCGTGAGGGCCCGACGTACAGGCCGTCGCGTTTGCGCGGATCGATCCGCGCGCCCTCTTCGTCGAAGCCGAACCCCTCGGTCCAGCCCGGATCCTGGTTGATCCACGGATCGGCCAGCCCCGGGGGAGCGGTCCAGTGGAACGTGCCCCAGATGTTGAACAGGAAGGCGCGGTACTCGGTGGTGAAGGACGCGATGCTGTGCGGGCCGATCACCCGGCGCGGCAGCTTGTCCCCGACCTGCACCTCGTCGAAATGCGGTGAGACACCGGCCCGATTGGACATCAGCCAGTCGTGGCGCAGCTGTTCGACCTCGAGCAGTTCGGCGGTGGTCCACTTCTTCAGCTCGCCGTACTGGTTGTTGTAGAACCCGCGCTTGCGGGCCTCCTCGGCCAGATACCGCACCGCGGTGGACCGTTCGCGCGCCACCAGCACCCCGTGCTGATTGGTGTGCACGGTGTCCCCGCGCGAGAGCATCGTCGGCCCGGCGAACTTGGACTCCACGATCTTGTAGTCGTGAAAACGCCGCTCCTGCAACAGTTTGTCCCCGGGACGGACCGGGCAGCCGTAGAACCACCACTCCTCGCCGCCGAAGATCAGATGGCTGCCGGGGATGCGGCCCACGCAGGCGGGCTGCGCGCCGTGCCCGTAATCGAGTGCGACGGCGATGGATTGGGGCGCGACGATCCCGCCGAAGCGGGTTTCGCGGGCGTACTCCTCGTCCCAGTGCAGCGGGTTGGCGTAGTCCATCGCCATCACCCAGCGCCGGATGTCGGAGGAGCTGCACGGATCCCACAGTTGCCCGCCGCCGACCGGCTTGCCGACCCGGTGATCGACATCGGACAGGTCCAGGGTCACCGGCTGCGCCGCGGATGTCGAACCGTTGGTGGCCTTGCGCGCCGACCCGTTCTTCTTGGCGGCCGCCGACTTCTTCGTCGCGGTTGCTTTGTCACTCATCGACGATTCCCGTTCAGTTGTTCACGTCGACGACGAGGCGACCGCGCACGGTCCCGTCGATCAGGGTGCCGGCGGCGTCGATCGCGGCGCCGAGGGTGATGTCCCGTGCGATCGCGTCGATGGCGTCGGCGTCCAGATCCCGGGCCAGACGCGCCCAGGCGTCGAGGCGGCGCGGCTTGGGCGCCATGACGCTGTCCACGCCCAGCAGCGCGACCCCGCGCAGGATGAGCGGCGCGACCGAGCCGGGCAGATCCATGCCCTGGGCCAGACCGCACGCCGCCACCGCGCCGCCGTAGCGGGTCTGGGCGGCGGCATTGACCAGCGCGTGGCTGCCGAGGGTGTCGATCGCGCCCGCCCAGCGCTCCTTCTGCAGCGGTTTGCCCGCCGCGGTGAGTTCGGCGCGGTCGATGATCGTGCTCGCGCCCAGGCCCTTCAGATACGCGGCCTCGCCGGGCTTTCCGGTGGCGGCCGCGACCCCGAAGCCGGCCTTGCTCAGCAGCGCGATGGCCACGCTGCCGACGCCGCCGGTCGCACCCGTCACCAGCACCTCGCCCTGGTCGGGGGTGATGCCGTGGGCGAGCAGCGCGTCCACGCACAGGCTCGCGGTGTATCCGGCGGTGCCGATGGCCATGGCCTGGCGGGCGCTGAACTCGGCCGGGCGGGGCACCAGCCAATCGCCGTTGAGCCGGGCGCGCTGGGACAGGCCGCCCCAGTGGGATTCCCCGACGCCCCAGCCGTTCAGGACAACGGCGTCGCCGATGGACCAGTCCGCGTGGTCGCTGGTGGTGACCACGCCCGCCAGGTCGATGCCCGGGACCATCGGGAACTTGCGCACCACCGGGGATTTACCCGTAATGGCAAGGGCGTCTTTGTAGTTGAGCGTGGAGTACTCCACGGTGACGGTGACGTCGCCGGCGGGCAGCGCGGTGTCGTCCAGTTCGGTCAGCGCGACCTGAGGGCCCGCGTCGCCCTTCTCGATGAGGATTGCCGAGAACATTCGGAGCGAATTCCTTCCCCGGCCCGGAAGCGCGAGCCGACGCGTGCACAATTGGAGAATAGCATTCTCCAATATTGGAACGGATGTTTCCATGCACCTGTGACGGTGTCAACAGATTGCTTCCGATGACACCTGTGATGTGTTCGAAAATGTTGCGGGACAACAGGACTCAGTGTGCGGTCCAGCCGCCGTCCACCACGATCGTCTGCCCGGTCACGTAGCGCGCGGCGTCACCGGCCAGCCAGGTGATCGCACCGACGAGATCCTGGGCGGTGCCCTCGGCGGGCAGCGGGATATTTCGGCGCAGATACGCCGACCCGCGCTCGCTGTCGTAGAGGCTGTCGGTGATCTCGCTGCGGAAGAAGCCCGGCGCCACGGTGTTCACCCGGATCGAGTGCCGTGCCCACTGCACCGCGAGTTCGGCGGTCAACCCCGAGAGTCCGGCCTTGCTCGCGGCATAGGACGCCTGCGGGATGCCGGGCACCCCCACCCGGCCGCTGATCGAGGACACGTGTACGATCGCCCCCCGTCCCACGCGGCGCATATGCGGGAACACTGCCTGCGAGAGCCGCAGGGGTGCTACCAGATTCAGCTCCAGGGTCCGGTGGATGTCGGCGGGCGACTCGTCTTCCGCGCGCTCGGTGGTGAAGCGATTGCCCGCGGCGTTGATCAGGATCTCCGGCGGTCCGAGTTCGTCCAGGACGGCCGGGACGACCGCGTCCAGCTCGGCGGATTCGGCGAGATCCGCGGCGATGGCGACCCCGCCCAGTTCGGCCGCGAGGTCGGCCAGCCGGTCCTTGCGCCGCGCCACCAGCGCGACGCGTGCGCCCAATCCCGCCAGCGTGCGGGCTGTTTCGGCCCCCAGCCCGGAGGAGGCGCCGGTCACGATGGCGACCCGGCCGGCCAAATCGAACAGGCGCAGCGCGGGCGGAACGGGAATCGGATCGGTCATGGTTCAGCCCTCCGCTACGACCGGAGCCCCGGTCACCAACTCGGTGAGCCGGGTGCGCTCGACCTTGCCCATGGCGTTCACCGGCAGCGCGGGCACCCGCCGCCAGATCTCGGGGACCTTGTAGCCCGCCAGTTCTCGGCGGCACAGGGCGGCCAGTTCGTCCATATCCAGCGTCGCCGAATCGCTTTCGATGACCGCGGCGACCTTGTGCCCGAGTCGCGGGTCGGGCACCGCGCACACCGCGGCCTTGGTGACCTCCGGGTGCGCGGCGATGACCCGCTCGACTTCGAGGGGATAGACGTTCGCGCCGCCGCGGATGATGACCATCTTCTTGCGGTCGAGCACCCGCAGCCAGCCCGCCCGATCGACCGTCCCGATGTCGCCGGTGGCGAACGAGCCCGCGGCGGGCGGACGCACCCGGCCGTCCTCCCAGTACCCCAGCAGGGGCCGCCAGTCCCGCGCCCACACCCCGGATTCGGCTCCGCTCAAGCGCAATTCGCCCAGCTCACCGGGCGGCAGCCGGTGGCCCGCGTCGTCGTAGGCGGCGACCTCGTACTGCGGCAGCACCCGCCCGCTCGTACCCGGTCGCCATTCGGTGCCGGGCGGATCGATGGCCACCACCGTGGGGGCCTCCGACAGTCCGTAGGTGGCCCGGGGCACGATGCCGTGGGTCGCGGCGAAATCGGCACGGACCTGGTCGGGGGTGTCGCTGCCCCCGCTCCACACCTCGTGCAGCGAACTCAGATCCGTGTCCGGGCGGCGTGCGAGGTCGTACAGCTGGGCGGGCGCGCCGTTCCACACCGTCACCCGGTGCTCCCGAATCCACTCCGCCACGCCGTCCACGTCCCGGCGGTTCATGATGATCGCGCAGCCGTTGGCCTGGGCCGTCAGCAACGTCGACAACACCATCATGTTGAGGATGGTCAGCGGAAAGCTGTCGCCCTTGCGCAGTTCCGGACCCCAGCCACGATTGGCGACCAGGACCGCGCCGGGCAGCAGCAGATTGCGCTGGCTGTGCACCACCGCCTTGGGCCGGCCCGAGGTTCCACTGGTGAAACCTATTCCGGCCGGTGCGTCGATGTCCTGCGCGACCTCGGGCGCGGCGTCCGCGCCGGCGAGCAACTCCGCCCACCGTTCGGGGTCGATGCGCTCGGCGGTGTCCAGCAGGCACCGCGGGCCCGCCAGCACGACCGAAGGTTCGCACTGGTCGTAGAGCCCGCGCTGCTCGGCCGCGGTCAGCGCTTCCCCGATACCGGTCCAGATCGCGCCGATGCGTTGCGCGCCATGGAAAGCCGCGACGATGTCGAGGTCGTTGGGCAGGCACGCGGCGACGCGGTCGCCGGGGCGCACCCCCAGCGACCAGAGCGCGCCCGCGGCCCGATGGGCCTGCTCGTCGAGCTCGGTGTAGGTCCACGCTCCCGAGGCGGCCACGACGGCGCGGGCTTCGGGGCGGGAGGCCAGGGCCGAATCCAGCACTGCGGCAATGGTGAAACTGTCCACGACCTCTTTGATAGCACTATCCTTGCAAAGATTCATCAGATAGGCTCGCGAACGCTGATGGGGCGGGGTGATTCGTGAACCGGGGACCGGTCGAAAGAGGCATGCCGATGCGAAACAGGGGTCCGTTGACCGGCGTGCGAATCGTGGATCTGACCGCCATGGTCATGGGTCCGTACTGCACCCAGATCCTGGCCGACATGGGTGCGGACGTCATCAAGGTCGAGCCGCCCGGCGGTGACGACACCCGCCGCATCTCGGTCGGGCCCGAGCCCGGTCTGGGCGGGGTGTTCGTGAATGTCAACCGGGGCAAACGCAGTGCGGTGCTGGACCTGCGGACCGAGGCCGGGTGCGCCACCTTGCGCGGGCTCATCGCCGGGGCCGACGTGTTCATCCACTCCATGCGCGCCGGGGCGATAGCCCGGCTGGGCTTCGACTACGCGGCGGTCGCCGCGCTGAATCCGGCCATCGTCTACACCAACTGCTACGGCTACGGCCGGCGCGGGCCCGATGCCGATCGCACCGCCTACGACGACACCATCCAGGCCGAATGCGGACTGCCCTTCGTGCAGGAAAAGCTCACCGGCGCACCGGGATACGTCGGCAGCATCATCGCCGACAAAGTCGCCGGACTGACCGCCGTCTACGCCACGATGATGGCGCTGTTCCATCGGGAGCGCACCGGTGAGGGCCAGGAGGTCGAGGTGCCGATGTTCGAGACCATGGCCGCGTTCATGCTCGTCGAACACGCCAACGGCGCCATGTTCGATCCACCGCTGTCCGGTGCGGGCTATCCACGTGCGGTGACCCCCGAGCGAAAGCCCTATCGCACCAGGGACGGGCACCTCTCGGCGCTGGTCTACAACGACAAGCAGTGGAACGCCTTCGTGAGCGCGGTCCGCCCGGTGTGGGCGGGACCGGAGTACGCGACGCTGGCTCAGCGCGCGGCCCGGATCGACACGGTCTACGGCCTGCTCAGCGAGACCTTCCTGGAGCGGACCACCGCCGAATGGCTGGAACTGCTACGCGCCCTGGACATTCCGGCAGCGCCCGTGCGCACGCTGGACGAGTTGTTCGACAACCCGCAGCTGACCGAGTCCGGTTTCTTCGAAACCGTTGATACGCCCTACGGGAAAGTGCGTTTCCCCGGACCGCCGACGTGGTTCTCGCGCACGCCCGGCGGCGTTGCCGGTCCGGCGCCCCGGCTGGGAGCCGACACCGACGACATCGTGCAGGAGTTCGGCCCCGCCGGCCAACTCATCGACCATCTGGAGAAGTAATGACGCACAGCGGCCGCCACGCGCGATCGTGGCTGTTCGCCCCCGGCGACAGCGAACGCAAGATGACCAAAGCCGCGGCGGGACCGGCCGATATCGTGCTCGTCGACCTCGAGGACGCGGTCGCCGAGAGCGCGAAACCCGGTGCGCGCCTGCGCACGGCGGAGTTCATCGCCGGACACGCCGAGCCCGAGCGCGCTCGCCTGTGGGTGCGGGTCAATCCCCTGGACGGCCCGCACACCCTCACCGACCTCGCCGCGGTCATGCCCGCGCGACCCGGCGGCATCATGGTGCCCAAGACGCGCGGCGGCGGCGATGTCGTGATCATCGACCACTACCTGTCCGCGCTCGAAGCGGCCAACGGCATCGCGCCGGGCAGCACCGAGATCATCGTGCTGTGCACCGAGACCGCCGAGGGCATGTTCACCACCGGCACCTACGGCGGCCTCCCCCGTTTGACGGCAATGACCTGGGGCGCAGAGGATCTCGCGGACGCGGTCGGCGCCGCGTCCAACGTGCGCCCCGGGGGCGGTTACGACTTCACCTACGAGCTGGCCCGCAGTCTGTGCCTGCTCGGCGCGGCCGCGGCCGGGGTGAGCGCGGTCGATACCATCCACGGCGACTTCCGCGACCGGGACGGCCTGCGCGACCGGGTCGCCAAGGTGCGCCGCGACGGCTATCGCGGGATGCTGGCCATTCACCCGGACCAGGTCGAGATCATCAACGCCGGATTCACGCCCACCGCGGCGGAATTGGCGCAGGCGCAGGAGATCGTGGACCTTTTCGCTGCCAACCCGGGCGTCGGCGCGATCGGTCACAACGGCGCGATGCTGGACCGGCCCTATCTGGCCCGGGCGCAGGCACTGCTGGCAGCGGGCGGGCGGGTATGACCGTGATCTGCCCGGCCGGGGAACTGGACCTGAGCCGGTTCCTGCGCCGCGGTGATCGGATAGTGGCGGGTCAGGCGTGCGGTGAACCGAGCACCCTGCTGGAAGCGCTGCTGGAACAGGGCGAGAAGATCGGGGAGCTCTCGCTGTTCATCGCCACGAGCTTCTCCGGGCTGTTGACGGGGGAATCCGATGCGTTCGCCCTGTCGAGCATGGGAGCGATCGGCGCGCTGCGCACGGCGGCGCGAGCACACCGGCTGCGGGTCGTCCCGTGTCACGTCAGCCGCATCGGGCCGATGCTCGAGGACCGGACCCTGGGCTGCGACGTGGCTTTCGTCCAGGTGAGCCCGGCCGACGGCGAGGGCAGACACAGTCTCGGGCTGATCTCCGATCACGTGCGAGCCGCGGTGCACGCGGCGCGCACGGTGGTGGCCGAGGTCAACGACCGGGTGCCCTACACCTTCGGCGAGTCGCTGCACGTCTCCGAAATCGACTGCCTGGTAACGGTTTCGCGGCCCCCGATACAGGTCCCGGCCGCGGTCCCGAGCCCGGTGGACACCGCGATCGCCGCCCACGCCGCGCCCTATATCGGCGACGGCGCGGTGGTACAGGTCGGCATCGGCGCGGTCCCGGACGCCCTGTTGCGGTTGCTCGGCGACCGAACCGACCTGGGCGTGCATTCGGGCATGATCGGCGACGGGCTGGTGGATCTGGTCGAGGCCGGGGTCGTGACCAACGCGCGCAAGGAGATCGATGCCGGCGTCTCGATCACCGGGGCGCTGATCGGCACCGACAGGCTGTACCGATTCGCGGACCGGAACCCGGCGGTGCGGATGCGAGCGGCCGCCTATACGCACGACGCGGCGGTGCTGGGTCGTCTGACGAACCTGGTGACGCTCAACTCCGCGCTCGAGGTCGATCTCTCCGGCCAGGTGAACGCCGAGCAGAGCGGCTCGTCGTATCTGGGCGGCACCGGCGGCCAGGTCGACTTCGTGCGCGCGGGCGCGCGGTCGCCGGGCGGGCGCGCGCTCATCGCGTTGCCCGCCACCGCCAAAGGCGGGACCCTGAGCCGGATCACCGCCGCGCTGTCCGGTCCGGTGACCACCGCGCGCACCGACGTGGACGTGATAGTCACCGAATTCGGCGCGGCCGAATTACGCGGGCGCACCCTCGCCGAACGGGCGCGGCGACTGATCGAGATCGCGCACCCCGATTTCCGTGAGACGCTCTCGCGCACCGCACACGAAATCGAGCGGAGAGGTTACTGATGGGCGAATCCGTGAGTGATGCGGTGCTTTTCGAAGCCACAGACAATGGCGTCGCCATTATCACACTCAACCGGCCCGAGACCCGCAATTGCCTGTCGAAAGAGATCCGGTCCGGCCTATTCGCCGCCTGGGAGCGCTTCGAGCACGATCCCGCACTTCGGGTCGCCATACTGACGGGCGCGGGCACGAAAGCGTTCTGCGCGGGCGGGGATCTCAAGGAAATGGTGGAAACCGCAATGACGGTGCCGCCGCGCGATATGTTTCCGGTGCCCTACGACACCGTGGAATTGTCCAAACCCACCATCGCCGCGGTCAACGGAGTCGCGTATGCCGGCGGGTGGATGCTCGCACAGGCCTGCGATCTGTGCGTTGCCGCCAGCACCGCGCGGTTCGCGGTGACCGAGGTCAAGGTCGGGCGCAGCTCACCGTGGGCGACACCGTTGATCCACATGATCCCGCAGCGGATCATGATGGAGATTCTGTTGACGGGCAAGCCCATTGACGCTCGTCGAGCGTACGAGATCGGCCTGGTCAACCGGATCGCCGAGCCCGGGGAACTGCTGGAGGTCGCGCTGGAGCTGGCCGGTGAAATCTTGGCCGGATCCCCGCATTCGGTGCGGGCGGCCAGAGATACGGTAATGCTATCAACCGAGATGGGACGCTCCGCGGCGTTGCAGGCGGCCCGATTCGCTGCGGTGAGCTGCTACGAAAGCATGGACGCTCAGGAAGGCCCGAATGCTTTCGCGCAGAAGCGTATTCCACGGTGGCAGGGACGGTGAGCGGCTCCGGATTCGGGTCGTCCCGGCAGCGGATGCTTCCACTGTTGACCTGGCGGGAAAGCGCGTGTTAACTGTCTCACAGCACGTGGAACCGAGCAATCGTTCGGTTTCCGACATGTGTGGAACACGGTGCTACCAGCCCTGGCCCGAATTCCGCGAGGAGATCTTCCGTGACCGAGTTCGACGTGACGTTCGGCGCCGATCTGCTATGGCGACGCGCGACACCACGGAATTTCGACACGGTCGACCATCCATCGGGTCAGGTTCTACTCGTCAACGGGATGGACGTTCATGACTGCTCGATACCTCGACACCCTGGAAAAGCCTGAAGACCTCGCTGCTGTCGCCGCGTCGTTCGCGCATGCACGCCAGCACGAATTGAGATATCGAGTAGCCGTGGGGGCGCGAAATCCCGCCGAGGTCGTGCGCTTCGCCGGTGGCTGGCTCTTCGACCGGGTCCATGCCGGATGGGATGTCACCGTGGTTGTTTCCGAGCACGGAGACCCCCGGCCGTTGCAGATTCTCGGCGCGAACGTCCTGCACCTGGACGACTGCCTGGCGTGGGCGACCTACGACACCTGGCCGCACCTGCTGGTGCTGGACACCGCCCTGTTCGACACCGACCCGCGGGTGCTGTCCATCGTCATGGCGACCGTGGACACCGGCCGCTCCGACGTCATGCTGTGGGGCGATGTCGTGCCCGACGAGATGAGCCGGCGCATGGGACCGGTCAGTCACCGATTGAGTTCGGCGGCAAAGGCTTTCAAAGCGCGCGCCTGTACCGCGGCCGCGGTGCCCACGGCCGAGGTGGACCAGGAGGAGAGCTTCCGGCTCGCCGCGTGGCCGGTGCTGGAGTTCCCGCGCGCCGATATGGGGCGCACGGGATAACGCTCAGCGGCCGCGCTGCACCTGATTGAAGGGCACGTCGCGGTCAGCGGCGAACTCGCGCGGCATGCCCAGCACGCGCTCGCCGATCACGTTGCGGGCCATTTCGGTACTGCCCCCGGCCAGGCTCCACGCGGCCCGGAACAGATAGTCGGTCGCCACCCGTTCGGTGTCGGCCGGATCGCCGGGCCCGTGGGTGGCCGCCGCCGCGCCCGCGATCCGGATGGCCGAATCGTTTTGCAGCCAGGCGTTCTCTGCCGTGAACAGACGGGCGAGCGCGCCGGCCGCGGGCGGCAGCGCGCCGGTGCCGATGGCGTGCGCGACATGGTCGATGAGCTGATCGCGCACCACGTTCATCGCCCGCGCTTCGCCGATGTCCTCGCGCACCCGGAAGTCATCGAGTTGCCCGGTGGCCCTGGCCAATTCGAGTAGCACGGTCGCGTCGCCGCCCAGGTGCGGACGGGCGCCGCTGGTGTAGGGGGAGGTGCCGCCGAGCGCGGCGCGCTCGTGGAACAGCAACCGGGAGGCGGCGTCCCAGCCGCCGTCCACCTGACCGAGCACCGCGTCGTCCCCCAGGGCGACATCGTCGAAGAATTCCTGGCAGAACTCGGTGGATCCGGTCACCTGTTTGATGCGCTGCACGGTGACGCCCGGGGCGCCGACCGGAACCAGGAACATGGTCAGGCCACGGTGTTTGGGCACGTCCCAGTTGGTGCGGGCCAGGCACAGACCGTAGTCGGCGGCGTACGCGCCCGAACTCCAGATCTTGGAGCCGTTGAGCAGCCAGCGTTCGCCGTCGCGGTCCGCGCGCGTGGTCAGGCCGGCCAGATCCGAGCCGCCACTGGGTTCGGACAGGAACTGCGCCAGCACGGTGTCCCCGCGCAGTACCGCGGGCAGATGGGTGCGCTTCTGCTCCTCGGTGCCCAGGTCCAGCAGGGCCGCCCCACAGATGGACAGGCTCGGGACGTTGAGCAGCAGCGGCATCGCGTAGGGGAGCGATTCCTCGGTGAAGGCCCGCTGGTGTTCGGCGCTCAGGCCCAGACCACCGTATTCGGCCGGGAACCCGATGCCCGCGAAACCGGCGTCGTACAGCGTGCGCTGCAACTGCCTGGCCTGCTCCCAGGCCGCCTCGCTGTAGTCCTCCTTGGCCTCCGGCGGGGGAGCCGGGGGCAGGTTCTCGCGCAACCAGGCGCGGGCCCGATCACGGAAGGAATCAACCGATTCCAGGTCGGTGCTCATGACGGTGCTTCTTTCCAGACGATGTCCGCACGCCCTCAGGCGGCGTCGCGCTCCAGCAGATCGGTGATGTGGCGGCGGTGTTCCTCCGGCGTGCCGTACAGCGCCCGGCCCAGCACCACGCGGCGCAGGTACAGGTGCAGATCGTGTTCCCAGGTGACGCCGATGCCGCCGTGCAGTTGGACGCAGTCCTGGACGATCGCCGGGGCCTTCGCGCTCACATAGGATTTCGCGACGCTGACGGTCTCGGCGGCGGTCTCGGGCCGCGCGTCGCGCGTGGCAGCCGCGGCGGTGGCGGTGGCGCGGCAGGCTTCGAGCCAGGTCTTGTTGTCCGCCATGCGGTGTTTGAGCGCCTGGTAGGACGCCAGTGGCCGGCCGAAGGTGTATCGGTCGGCCAGCCAGGTCTGCGTCGCCGCCAGGGCGCTGGCGATGGCGCCGACCGACTCGGCGGCGGTCAATATCGCCGCGGTCTGCCATTGCGCCTGCACCGCGATGCTCGCCGCCGCGCCGACGTGCGTGACCGCCTCCTCGTTCACCGTGACATCGGCGAACGAGACCTGTGCGGTGCGGCGGGTGAGGTCCAGGGTCCACGCGGAAGTGATTGTCACGCCCGGCATTTCGGCGGGGACCAGGATCTGGATCAGCCCGTCGGGGCTGTCGGCGGTGACCAGGAACAGATCGGCCTGGTCGCCGGCCTCGACCCGGTCCTTGACGCCGTTGAGGCGGTAACCGCCGTCCACGCGTTCGGCGCACACCTCCGGGCGGGGACTGCCGACGGTGTCCGCGGACAGCGCGTCGAAGCCGTGGCCGGGCTCGTAGATCGCCCAGGTGGCGACCGTGTCCCCGGCCAGGGTCGAGCTGATGACTTCGCCGAATCGTGCCGGCGCGGTGGCCAATCCGGCGAGCACGGCGTTGGTGGTGACGAACGGCCCCGGCGCGCAAGTGCGTCCGAGCTCGGCGGCGATCAGGGCGAGCTCGGTGAGCGGTTGCCCAGAGATCGAACCGCCGCCCAGGTCCTCCGCTACCAGCATCGCCGTCCAGCCCAGTTCGGCAGCCCGCCGCCACCAGTCCCGGTCGAATCCGGTTCCGCTCGCGCCGAGTGCGCGAACCCGGTCCACGGTCATGGTCTCGGCCAGGAATTCTCGCGCCGTGGAGTGGAAAAGCCGCTGGTCGGCGGTGAGGTCGGGAGTCATGGGCGGTCCCTTCTGTTGACGCGCGGCACCCATTGTGGAAATCTCATACTCACAGATGAGAGTCATATTCTCAATCATGAAAGTGAACCGGCCGAATTCGGCTGCCGCGCACCGTGCGAGCGGATATCGAAGGGACCGTCGAGTGGTGGACAACCTCCAGGATCTGGACTTCTTCCTCGGACAGGAATTGATCGCCGATCCGTACCCGTACTTCGACGCACTGCGCGAGCAGTGCCCGGTGCTGCGGGAAAAGCATCAAAAAGTGATGATGGTGACCGGCTACGAAGAGGCGCTCGAGGTCTACAACGATGTGGGGCGCTTCTCCTCCTGCATCGCGGTGACCGGGCCGTTCCCCGGTTTCCCGGTGCCGCTGGCCGGGGTCGAGAACGTGGACGAGTTGATCGCCGAGCATCGGGACAAGCTGCCGATGAGCGATCAGCTGCCCACCCTCGACCCGCCGGTGCACACCGATCACCGGGCGCTGCTCATGCGGCTCATCACCCCGAAACGCTTGAAGGAGAACGAGGAAGCCATGTGGTCGATCGCCGACCGCATGCTGGATTCGTATCTGGCGAACGGCCGCGGCGACTCGATCCGCGACTTCGCCGGCCCCTTCACCCTGTACGTGATCGCGGATCTGCTCGGGGTCCCGCCCGCCGACCAGGAGGAGTTCCTGCAGGCGTTGCAGCGCGGACCGCACCGTGAGGGTTCGAGCGTCGGCAGCACCGACGGCGAGAACATGTCGCACAACCCGATCGAGTTTCTCTACGAACGGTTTTCGACCTACATCGAGGACCGCCGCCGCGAACCGCGCGACGACGTACTGACCAGCATGGCCCAGGCGACCTTCCCCGACGGTTCGGTGCCCGAGGTGCTCGACGTGGTGCGGGTGGCGGCCAATCTGTTCTCGGCCGGCCAGGAAACGACCGTGCGCCTGCTGAGTTCGGCGTTCCGGACCATCGCGGAGAATCCGGAGATCCAGGCGTACCTGCGCGCGGACCGCAGCCGGATCCAGAACTTCATCGAGGAATCGCTGCGGATGGAGAGCCCGGTCAAGGGTGACTTCCGGCTGGCCAAGTCGGCCTCGGAGGTCGGCGGTGTTCCGGTCGAGCAGGGCGATGTGCTGATGGTGGTCAACGGCGCGGCCAATCGCGATCCGCGCCGCTTCGAGGATCCGACCACCTTCGATCCCGCGCGGTCGAATGCCCGCTCGCACTTGGCTTTCGGTCGCGGCGTGCACACCTGCCCCGGTGCGCCACTGGCCCGCACCGAGGCGCGCGTTGCGATCGAGCGACTGCTGGACCGCACCACCGACATTCGCCTCGACGAGAGCGTGCACGGCCCCGAGGGCGCGCGCGACTTCCGCTACCTGCCGACCTTCATCCTGCGCGGGCTCACCGCCCTGCACCTGGAATTCGACAGCAAGGAGAACGACCGATGAAGGTCACCGTCGACGCCGACCGCTGCCGCGGGTTCGGCGTGTGCGTCTCGATCTGCCCCGAGGTCTTCACCCTCACCGAGTGGGGTTACGCCGAAGTGCCGAATCCGGATGTGCCCGCTGATCTGCAGGGCGCTGTCAGCGAGGCCATCGCGGCCTGCCCCGAACACGCCATCGAAACTCTCTGACCGCCGACGGCGGAAACCCACGATGCCCGGCCGCGTGAATGACGCGGCCGGGCACCGGCGGGTGGTGACCCGGTCGTCGTGGGACCGGGCCGGAGCCCGGGTCGTGGTTCGACCCGGGCGGTCTGAAATCCTCAGCGAGAGCGGCCCATCATGCCCAGGGTCGCGTCGGCGGTGCCCAGGACCACCCCGGGGGTGATGCCCGCGCTGGTCGCGAGGTCGGCGACCAGGCCGACGTCCTTGCGCAGCAGATCGCCGGCGTGGGCCGCGAGCCGGGTGAGGGTGCCGTCGCCGGCGACGAGCCGGCCGAGGGCGAAGCTGTTGGCGGTGCCGTGGGAGATGACCTCGCCGAGCCGGTCGGGACTGATGCCGAGGTCGCTGCCCAGGGCCAGGGTGCTGGCGGAGGTGGCCAGATTGGCCGTGAACAGCAGGTTGTTCAGGAGCTTGGTGGTTTGACCCGCGCCGACCTCGCCCAGGTGCACAACGGGATCGGCGTAGGTGGCGAACACGGGGCGCGCCCGCTCGACGGCCTCGATCGCGCCGCCGACCATGACCAGCAGGGTGCCTGCCTCGGCGGCGGGCCCGCCGCCGCTGACGGGTGCGTCGATGACCGATACCTGCTGGGCCGCGGCGATATCCGCGAGTTCGCGGCAGGTGGCCGGATGCACCGTGGCATGGATGGCCAGGATCGAGCCGGGTGCGAGGCCGGCCAGGACGCCGCGCTCGCCGAGCACGACCTCGCGCACGTCGGCATCGCCGACCACGCAGACGCAGACCAGATCGCTGGCCGCGGCCAGATCGGCGGGGGAGTCCGCGGTGGACGCGGCGGTGTCCGCGAACGGTTCCAGGCTCGCCGGCCGCCGCGCCCACAGCGTGGTCGGGTATCCGGCCGCGACGATGCGGCGGGCCATGGGCCCGCCCTGGCTGCCCAGTCCGATGAATCCGACACGCATCAGCGGGTTCCCTCCGTGCTCGGCGACGCGTGCGCGAAGCCGTCCAATTGTGTTGTGGGAGCCGAGAAATCACCGTCGGCGCGCGCGGCGACACATTCCTCGGCGAAGGCCAGCAGGCTCAGGTGATAGGCGGCGGCGGTATAGCCGACGCTGAGGTTGTGCCCGGTGTTGGGGCGGTGGCTCAGCACGACGCGGGGCGCGGCGCCGAACAGAGCGGCGACGGCGGTCAACTCCTGGGAGTCGTTGCGCCACACTCGTTCGTGATCGCCGATGGTGAATCGCACCGGGATGGGAACCCGGCCGGCCAGCCGCGGGAAGTCGTGTTCGGCCCACTTCTGCACCGTGCTGGATTCCAGGCGCGCGCCCGAGGCGGCGATGGTGCCGCCGAATCGGACGTCGGGCGGATACAACCGCTCCGGCTGCCACAGCAGATCGCCCAGGGTCGGCGCTCGCGTGCCGCCGTCGGAGTCCGGACCCCGCAGTGTTTGCTCCGCGAACGGCGGGTGCAGCCGGCCGGTTCCGGCCAGCTCCACCCCCAGCAGGTCCGCGCCGCGCTCGTCGGCGGCCATTCGCATGATCAGTTCGCAGCCCGCGGAGTGGCCGACCAGGAAGATCCCGGCCCCGCGCGGCCGCGAACCCAGGTGTGCGGCAATGGCTCCGAACATCAGGTCCACCCGCTGCGCGGCGGTGCCCAGCTCGGCCGCGAACGGGGTCGAGGCTCCGTAGCCGGGCCGGTCCAGGGCCTGCACGGTGTAGCCGAGGCGCTGTCCGAGCCGCAGCAGCGACAGCTCCGGGTGGCCCGGGCAGTCGTAGTACACCGAGCTGGTCGAGCCGCCGTGCAGGGCCACCAGCACCGCTCGCGGGTCCCGGGCCTCGGCGAGCAGGCCCGAGACCGGGATTCCGCCGACCTCGGCGAGTATCGGGATCGGCGCGGAATCGCCGTCCAGCGCGGACAATTCGGAGTCGATGAGGGTCATGATGATGCCCCCTGCCATGCGACGGTGTTCACGGGTGGCCTCTCCGGCTCAGGTGTTGCGGCCGCCGTTGACCCCAAGGATCTGCCCGGTGATGTACCCGGCCTCCTCGGAGATCAGGAACGAACAGGCCGCGGCGATGTCCGCCGGCGTTCCGATCCGCCGGACCGGGGTGCGCTCGATATGGTCCTCGACGGTGCCGCCGAGTAGTCCCTTGCTCTCGGACTTGCGCAGCATCGGGGTGTCGATGAAGCCAGGCGGCACCGCATTCACGGTGATGCCCGCCGGACCCAGTTCCAGCGCAAGGGATTTGGTCAGGCCGTTGATCGCGGATTTGGCCGCGACGTAGTGCGCCATGAACGGCTGTCCCGAATGAGCGCTCGAGGACGAGATATTGACGATGCGCCCCCAGCTCGCATCGATCATGTCCGGGAGTACCGCCTGCACGCAGTGGAAGGTGCCGTGCAGGTTGACGTCGATCACCTGTTTCCACTTCTCGAAGCTCAGCGAGGTGAAGCGCTGGAAGCCTTCGAGCCCGGCCGCGTTCACCAGGACGGTGACCGGGCCGAAGCGGGCTCGGATGCCGGTGAGTGCGGCGGCGATCTGTTCGGGGTCGGTGATGTCGGCCCGGTATTCGAGATCGTCGTTCTCGGGATTGTTCAGGTCCAGGGTGGCGACGGTGAAGCCGTCACCGCGCAGGCGCTGGGCGATGGCCAGGCCGATGCCGGAGGCGCCTCCGGTGACCACTGCGGTCTTCACGACCGGATCTCCTCTCCAGCAAGGATTCTTGCTACCGTTCGCGGAATCGAATGTATCATTCTCGCTCAGTGAGAATGATATTTCCACAATAGGGTGAGGAGCCGGGATGTCAACGCGGGAACAAGCGGTAACGGTCGCGCGGCGACTGCTCATCGACGGGCAGCTGGTCGAAACGGGTCGCACGGTCGACTCGCTCAACCCCGCCACCGGCGAGGTCTACGGGCACGCGCCCGAAGCCGGGGTCCCCGAAACCGACGCGGCCATCGCGGCCGCGCGGCGGGCCTTCGACACCACGGACTGGTCCACGAACGTGGAGCTGCGCATCCGCTGTCTCGACCAGCTGTACCAGGCCCTGCGTGACAACGTCGAAGACCTGCGCGAGGTCACCATCGGCGAGGTAGGCGCGACCCGGCTGCTCACCCAGGGCAACCAGCTCGAACAGCCCATCGAGATCGTGCGGTACTACGCGAATCTGCTGCGCGAGTACTCCTTCACCGAGGACCACGGCGCGGTGGAGATCCGCGGCGCACAACACCATCGCTGGACCGAACGAGAAGCGGCGGGCGTGGTTTCGGCCATCGCCGCGTACAACTACCCGCACCAGCTCGCGCTGGCCAAACTCGCGCCGGCGCTGGCCGCGGGCTGCACGGTGGTGCTCAAGGGCGCACCCGACACCCCGCTCGCCACCCTCGCGCTCGGCGAGGTGATCGCGAAGCACACCGACATCCCCGCCGGTGTGGTGAACGTGCTGACGTCCTCGGATGTCGCCGTGGGCGAACGCATGACCACGCATCCGGACGTGGACGTGGTCAGTTTCACCGGGTCCACCGTCGTCGGGCGCAAGATCATGGCCGCGGCCGCGGGGTCGCTCAAGCGGGTGTTCCTCGAGCTCGGCGGCAAGTCCGCGATGATCCTGCTCGACGACGCCGACTTCACGCTCTCCGCGCTGTTCGCGGCGTTCAGCATCGTCACCCACGCCGGTCAGGGCTGCGCGCTCACCACGCGAATCCTGGTGCCGCGCGCCGAGCACGACCGGCTGGCCGAACTCATCGCCGCGAACTTCGCCAACGTCTCCTACGGCGATCCCAACGACCCGAAGAACTACATGGGCCCGCTGATCAGCGAACGCCAGCGCGAGAAGGTCGACGGCATGGTCCAGCGCGCGGTCGCCGCGGGCGCGAAGCTGATCACCGGCGGCACCAAGGCCGATCCCGGTTTCTTCTACGCGCCGACGCTGCTGGCCGGGGTCGATCCGGACAGCGAGATCGCGCAGGAGGAGGTGTTCGGGCCGGTGCTCGCGCTGATCCCCTACGACGACATCGACGAAGCGGTGACCATCGCCAACAACTCCATCTACGGGTTGTCCGGCGCGGTGTTCGGCGCCGACGCCGAGCGAGCCAAGGCCGTGGCCAAGCGGATTCGCACCGGCACCATGAGCATCAACGGCGGCAACTACTTCCAGCCCGACGTCCCCTTCGGCGGGTACAAGCAGTCCGGCATCGGGCGCGAAATGGGCCGGGCCGGTCTCGAGGAGTTCCTCGAGACCAAGACCGTCGCCGAGGTGCGCGCATGAGCGGGCCCCTGGCCGGAATCAAGGTCCTCGAGGTCGCCATGTACGGCTTCGTGCCCTCGGCGGGCGCGGTGCTCGCGGACTGGGGCGCGGACGTGATCAAGGTCGAGCACGCGATCACCGGCGACCCGCAGCGCGGGCTGCGCCAGGTCGGGCGGTTCAAGGTCGAGGGCGACGCCAATCCCAATGTCGAGCATGCCAATCGGGGCAAGCGCAGCATCGGGATCGACATGTCCACCCCGTCCGGGCGCGAGGTCGTCCACGAGTTGGCCCGCACCGCGGATGTCTTCCTGACCAGCTTCCTGCCGGGTGCGCGCACGAAGTTCGGCATCGACGTGGACGACATCCGGGCCGTGAATCCCTCGATCGTGTACGCGCGGGGCAGTGCGCTCGGGCCGCGGGGGGTCGAGTCCGATCGCGGCGGCTACGACATGACCGCGTTCTGGTGCCGCGCCGGCATCGCGGCCAGTCTGACCCCCGAGGGCATCGAGGGCATGATCAATCCGCCCGGACCGGCGTTCGGTGACACCATCTCGGGCACCAATCTCGCCGGTGGCATCGCCGCCGCCCTGCTCAAACGCGAACGCACCGGGGAGACTTCGGTGGTTGACGTGTCGCTGCTGGGCAGCGGGCTGTGGTCGATGGGACACGGCATCGCGCTGTCGGCGCACGTCGGGGAACCGCTGTCCGCGCCCGCGCCGGGCGTGCACGGTGCGCCGACCAATCCGCTGTCCGGGCTCTACGCCACCTCCGACGGCCGCTACCTGTCCTTCGTCATGTTGCAGCCGGGCAAGTTCTGGGCCGACGTGTGCCGTCATATCGATCGGCCCGATCTCATCGAGGACCCGCGGTTCGCCGATGCCGCGCAGCTCAGCGCGAATACCGCGGACGCCGTGGCGATTCTGCGCGAGGTGATCGGGGCGCGGCCGCTGGCCGAGTGGACCGAACGCTTCGCCACGCTCGCCGGGCCGTGGGCTCCGGTGCAGGACACCCGCCAGCTCGGGAACGACGCGCAGGTGCGGGCGAACGAGTACCTGCTTCCGGCAGGGGAATTGGAGCTGGTCTCCAGTCCCGTCCAGTTCGACGTCGGGGCGCCGGAGCTGCGGCCCGGGCCCGCGTTCGCCGCGCACACCGAGGAAGTGCTGCTCGAACTGGGCCTGGACTGGGATCGGATCATCGAACTGAAGACCGCGGGCGCGATCTCCTGATCGGTGCGGGCGGCACGGTGTGCCGGTTGGCCCGCACCGCACTCCGAATCGATTCGCCCGCACAGAAAGGCAGCCGATGCCGTATATCGCGTCGATGGGGACGTACCTGCCGTGCTGGGGTGCGCCGCGTGCCCGGGTCGCCGGGGATGACGAGGACGCCATCACACTGGCGGTGGCGGCGGGGCGCTCGGCGCTGGACAGCGGCGATCCGGTGGAACGGGTGGTGCTGGTCAGCCGGGATCTGCCGTTGACCGACACCAGCAATGCCGCCGTGCTGCTGGCCGGGCTCGGGCTGGATCCCGAGCTCGAGGTGATCGAACGGCTCGGCGGTGCGCCGGCAGCTCTGGACGCGCTGACCTCGGCTCGGCCGCGCACGCTGGTGATCGGCGTCGACATCGAGCCGACGGCGGGTGCGGCGGCGGCTCGGGTGTCCGATCACGGTCTGCACGTGCGGATCGCGGCGCGGGTGGCACGCAGTCTGCCCGCGCGCACCCGCAATGCCACCGGGGCCGTTCATGATTACGGTGATCCGCGCATGCTGCACGAACGCGGACCGGTCGCCTCGCTGTCGGCGGCGTGGCTCGATACCCCGGTCGCGGTGGCCGGGGTCGATCACCGCCAGGCCGAGCGGCTCTGCCTCGGCAACCCGCCCGAGCTGCCGACGCTCGGCGCCGCCGCCGGGCTTTTCGCGCTCGCCGCGATGGCCGAATGGGATACCGGGGGACTGCTGGTCGGGGTCGAGCAGGCGAATCTGTCCGGGCTGATCGTCGCGCCCGGGCCGGTGCGGGTGCGGCGGGCGGAACCGCCCGCGCGCGAACCGCTCGAGCGCGCCGAGACGCCGGCCGCCGATCTGCCGCTGTCACTGGCGGCGTACGAGCGGGCGTTCGAGGCCAAGGTGCGCTGGGAGGCCGGGCAGCACGCGGGCAGCGCCGAATTGGATTTCCCGCCGCGCTATCGGGTCGGGCCCGACGGCAGTCTGCACACCGACTACACGCCGGTTCCCCTGCCGCGCACCGGCACCGTGTACACCGAGACCACCGTCCGGCTGCCGGTGCCCGGGCAGCGCACCCCCTATTCGCTGGTCGTGGTGGAACTCGACGAGGTCGGGGTGCGGGCGCTCGCGCCGGTCACCGGCGTCGATCCCGGGACCGTGGCGATCGGTGACCGGGGGCGAATGGTGTTGCGGCGGGTGGCTTTGCGCGCCGGCGTCCCGGATTACGGATACGCGTTCGAACCCGAAGTGGAGGCATCGTGAGAAAGGTCGCCGTCGTCGGCGCGGGGATGACGCCCTTCGCCGAACACTTCGCCCTGGGGGTGAAGGACCTGCTGCCCATGGCGTTCGCCGCGTGCGCGGCCAGCGTCGACAAGGGAATGCGGACCGCCGAGGTGCGGGCCGCCTGGTTCGGTTCCACCGGCGCGACCGACGGCTTTCCCGCCGGGGTGCTCTCGGACGCGCTCGGCCTGCCCGAGCTGGCGGTCACCCATATCGACAACTCCTGTGCCACCGGCAATGACGCGGTGCGCAACGCGGTCTTCGCGATCGCCTCCGGCGCGGTGGACATCGCCCTGGTGATCGGGGCGGACAAGCTGCGCGAGACGGCGCAGAAGGACCTGCTGCGCGAATGGGAGGCGATGGGCAGCGACAAGGTCTGGGACTACCCCCTCGGACTGTTCGCCCCCGCCGGCTTCGCCCTGCATGTGAACAGGTATCTGCACGAAAGCCCGGCCACCCGTGAGCATCTGGCGATGGTCGCGGTGAAGAACCACCGGCACGGCGCACGAAACCCGAAGGCGCGCCTGCGTTTCGAGATCACGATGGACCAGGCGCTGAACGCCCCCATCGTGGCCGACCCCTTCGGGGTCTACGACTGCGTGCCTCAGAGCGACGGCGCCGCGGCGCTGCTGCTGGCCGCCGAGGACGTGGTGGACCGCTACACCAACCGCCCCGTCTGGATCCGCGGCGTCGGCCTCGGCCTGGATTCGGTGATGCACCAACATAAACGCGACATGACCACCTTCCCCGCCACGGTCCGCGCCGCCCAGCACGCCTACGCGATGGCCGGGGTGACCCCCGCCGAGATCGACGTGGCCGAGGTGCACGACTTCTTCACCGGCATAGAGCTGATCAGCTACGAGGACCTCGGCTTCGCCCCGAAACTGGAGGGCTACCGCCTCGTCGAGTCCGGCGCGACAACTCTCGGCGGCAGCCTCCCGGTCAATCCCAGCGGCGGCCTGAAAACGAAGGGTCACCCACCCGGGGCGACCGGCATAGCCCAGTGTGTGGAGCTCTTCGAACAACTCCGGGGCACGGCCGTGAACCAGGTGGAGAATCCCCGCTACGCCCTGGCCCACAACATCGGCGGCCCCACCGCCGTGGCCGCGGTGACGATCCTGGAAGGCCCCCGCTGATGTCCCGTCGGGCTTCGGCCGCGGTGCCGGTGGGCCGCGCCCGACGACCGAGAAGGCCCGCCGGACATAGCCTTTGCCGACGACGGTCGGTCAGCCCGCGCACCGTCTACGACGACCCAACCGGTTCGGAGATACCGCTCGACTAGCCGGGCGGTGTCGTCGTCGCGGGCGACGTTGTAGTGGGTGCTGTGGTACCGGGTGCCGTCGTGGTGGGCGGCGGCGTCGTCGCAACGTAGGGGGTCGTGGTGACGGGCGGTGTGCCGGTGATCGACGGATTGTTGGTGGTGGGGATCGGGAGCTCCAGTTTGAGACCGCCATTGTTGAGGTACAGCATCGCGGCGACCTTGATGAACTCGGTCAACTGGAAGTAGATCGCGTCGACACCGGGGACGATCCTGCCGAGTTGGTAGAGCCCGACGAACGGCACCCAGAGCGTCGCGAAGATGCCGTCCCAGATCCCGTCGGTCTTCAGATTGAGCCATTTGGCGACCTGGGCGCCCAGCACGTACTTGGTGAACGAGGCGAGCATCGGCTTGGTGACGAAGCTGGTGGCGGCCAGCACCGGCCCGATGGTGAGGAGATGGTCGGCGATCTTGGTGCCCTCGGGCGTGGGGCCCAGAATCGGGTCCAGCACCTGTTTGGACTGGGCGTTCGCGGAGTCCCACGTCGCGGGGATGTACTGGTCCTGGACGCCGAGCAGGTGCGCGGTCACCTGCCACGAGTGCAGGAAGCCGGCCGACTGGGCGTCGGTCACGGGTACCTTCCAGGCTTTCAGCTTCTGCATGATGGTGGTCGGCAGGCTGTGCCAGGTGACCAGGATGTCGTTCTGACTGATCGGAATCTTGGGATTCTCGGTCGCAACCTGCAGCCACGGACCGGATTTGGGCAGCAGGTGCCGCACCGCCGCGTGCACCATGCGCGTCTTGACGCAGGTGACGATCAGATGGCCGTTGGGCCCGAACGGCTGCTGGGCCATGAGGTCGTAGCCGAGCTTGGCGGTCTTGGCGATTCGATCCTGGAGATCGGCGCCGCCCTTGGAGTAGTAGACGGCGCGTGACTCGTGCGGGATCACGGTCGCCAGCAGGCCGGCCCCGAAACCGTATGCGGTGCCGATGAACGGCCCCTGCTTGGTGTTGAAGTCGTCCGCCGCCTTCAGTTTCGACTGATCGGTCCAGGCCGGCAGTTGGCGCGCCTGCTCGATGAAGGCGGTCAGATTCGGGGGCAGTCCCGCCGGGGTGGGCTGGTTGTTGGTGGTCCAGGTGGCCAGGACCTTGTTGATCGCGGCCACCTGTCCGCTCTCGAGTATTTCGGCTATGACCTGGTCGGCTGCCGGATCCCACACGGTCATCGGGTCGATCCCGTCGCCGGAGCCGGCGACCGAGCCGCTGGCCGGCCAGCTCCACGCCCGCGCTCGTGGCGGGGCGGTGAACATCGCCAGGGACAGCGCCCCCAGTCCCGCCAGCAACCCGCCGGTCCTCAATGCGTCACGTCTGTTCAGGTTGTCCATCGACTCACGACCTCGATAATTGCGGTGACAGCCGCTGCGGTGATACGCAGAGGCACGTGCCGTATCTTCGTAACATCGGGCGCGGGTGATTGTGAACCACGTCACGATTACTCTGGGTCAGGTCCCAGTGCCCCAACGATTTCCGGTGTGAAGCGAAAGAGACCACACCATCCGCTCTTGCGAATCCCGTAGCGGCTGCAACCGGACCTGGCGGTGACGCCGTGGATTACGGCGCGGCCAGTACCGGGCTGTTGTGGTACGCGGCGATCAGCCACCGGCCCTCGCGCTTCTCGAACACCCACGTGGCGTTGACCTTCCGAACGTCATCCGGTACCTCGGTCTCGCCCGCGAACAGGATCGCGGAGACACTGATGACGATCGCGGCGTCGCTGCCGAGAAAGCGGATGCTGAGCCGCTCGTTGTAGGTCGAGCTCCCCGCGAGCGGCCCCTCGAACGCGAGCGACATGCTCTGCCTGATCGTTTCGCGGCTCGCCCGCAGGGAACCGGTCATGATGGCGGTCGCGTCCGCCGTGTAGTCGGCGACCATCGCCGCGGCGTCGCCGGCCGCCCACGCCCGGTAGGAGTCGGCCAGCACGGCCTCGATGGCGGCTACGTCTTCGGTACGACTGTTCGACATTGGATGTCTCCCTGGTATCCGGCTCGCTCGGTCTGTTCCGAGTGAACTCGCGAATACATACCGGCGGCGCACGCCGAACTCATCGCGCGACCGCGAGAAAGTTTCGGAACGCGGCGTCGGCCCCGCACGGGCAACGTGAGGCACGCACGGTCGGAACGTGATCCCGATATCGCGGGCGCGATGTCACCGGTCGATGCGCGTGGCGAGACCGAAGCTCGCGAAGACCTCGGGATCCTGGAACACCGAGTTGCGGCTGATCCCCTCCGCGGTGACGGTGAAGATCTGCACCGTGTGCAGTTCATAGCCGCCGTCGGCGGCCCGCCGATAGGCGGCGAAGCCGGGTTGGCCGCCGTTGGCCGCCAGTTCCACCGTGTGCCAGTCCTTTCCGGCTTCGAATACCCAGTGCATGAACAGCCCGTAGTTCTCCCGCCCGCGGAACCAGTGAAGCATCGGGGGCATCTCCATGATCACGTCGTCGGTGAGCAGCTGTTTGAGCGCCTCGACGTCGGCGCGTTCGAAAGCCCGGATGTATCGCTCGATCCACACGCGCTGGTCGCCCAGCGACGGTTCCGCGACGTCTTCCTGGACGACCCCGGCGTCCCGCAGGCGGGCTCGGGCCCGCTGCAGGGAACTGTTGACCGACGCCACCGAGCAACCCAGGATCTCCGCGGATTCGGCGGCCGAGAAACTCAGCACATCGCGCAGGATCAGGGCGCCGCGCTGACGCGCCGACAGATGCTGCAGTGCGGAGGCGAACGCCAATCGCACACTCCCGCGGTCGATCGCGGCCGCGGCCGGTTCGTCGCTCGTCAGCAGCGAATCAGGCAGTGGCTGCAACCATGCGGCGTGTTCGCCCCGGACGAGAGGCGCCAGCGGCTCACTCGCGGCGACGAAACCCGAAGGCAGCGGCCGGGCTCCGCGCGCCCGCAGGGCCGTCGAACAGACGTTGGTGGCGATTCGGTACAGCCACGTGCGCATCGAACCGCGATTCGGGTCGTACTGATCGCGTGCTCGCCACGCCCGCAGATAGGTCTCCTGGACCAGATCTTCGGCATCATGAGCCGAGCCGAGCATGCGGTAGCAGTAGGCGAGCAACTCGGTGCGGAACGGCTCCATCCGATACTCGAAGGCTTGTTCCCCGTCTCGCCCGTCGCCGTCGATCACCCGCGTCCGCGTGGACATCTCGCCCCGGCCTCCTTCCGGTCCGGCGGTAGGCCGGACCGGATCTCATCCTCGGCTCTCACGGGTCGCGAAGACAACCACCACCGCCACGGCGGTGCGGATGCCGAATCATCCGGGCCGCGCGGGCGGCTCGGACCGGCCGCCTACAGCGGCTGCCAGACCGTCATGCGCAGGCGCTGCGGGTCTACCGAGGGATTCAGGCGGAGGCGGCCGTCGGCCGAGCGGGCGCCTATCTCCTTCAGGACGGCCAGGGGGTCGCCGTCCACGTCGTACACCGCGAGGTATTCCAGGTCGTCGGGGTCGGTGGGGTTGATCCGGCGGTGGCGGGTGCAGGACAGGACGCCGGGGATGTCGAGCATGTCGGAGATGTGGATGTTCTCGTACCACTCGTTGTATTCGGCGTCCATTCCGTCGCGGGGAGTGGAGAAGACCATGATCGGCATGTGGGGGCGCTTTCAGTGTGTGCGCCGGGCGAAGGCCTCGGCGTATTCGCGGCGGGACTTGGTGGAGGTGTCGACGTCGGCGGCCTTGGCCCGCAGCGCGCCGACGGTCGCCTGCTCCTTGGGGATGTGAGCGAAGGGGTCGAAACCGGTGAAGCGCAACGCGTTCTGCCAGGTGATCTTGTCGATGTCGGTGTCGTCGGCGCCGGCGGCCTCGAGCTCCTCGAGCACGAACTCCGGTGCGTTGGGCCAGATCGAATCCGAATGCGGGTAGTCGCATTCCCAGGCGATGTTCTCGATGCCGATCTCGTGCCGGAACTTCAGCGAGGTCCGGTCGGTCACGTAGCAGGCCAGCACGTGCTCGCGGAACACCTCGCTGGGCATCTTGCCGCCGAAGTCACGGCGCAGCCAGCGCTGGTTGGTGTAGTGCCGGTCCGAGCGGTCCAGGAAGAAGGGGATCCACCCGACACCGCCCTCGGACAGCGCCACCTTCAACTTCGGGAAGGTGCGAAAAGCCGGTCCCCACAGCAGATCCTGGGCCGCGATCAGCGAAATGCTGGGCGCCAGCACCATGAGATTGTCGATGGGCGCGTTCGGCGCCAGGCGCAGCACGCCGAAACCCTGCCCGATGTGCAGGTTCATCACCATGTCGTGGTCCGACAGGGCCGCGAAAACCGGTGACCAGTAATCGATGTCGTGGTAGCTGGGCAGGCCGTCGATGTGCGGCAGTTCGGGCATGGTGACCGAGAAACAGCCCTTGGCCGCCACCCGCTCGATCTCGGCGACCGCGAGCGCGGGATCCCAGGTCGGCAGGATCGCGATCGGAATGAACCGGCCCGGATATGCGCCGGCCCAATCCTCGATGTGCCAGTCGTTGTACGCCGAGATCATCGCCACCGTGATCTCGTCCTGGCCGCCGCGACTCAGGTGCCCGGCGCTGAACCCGGCGAAGGTCGGAAAACACATGGAGGACAGCACGCCGTTGACGTCCATGTCGCGCACCCGGTCGTGCACATCCCAAACGGCGGGCCGCATCTCGGCGTAGCCCGCCGGATCGCGGCCCCACTCCTCGGGCGGCCAGGACACCACGGCGTTGAGCCCGGCCACCCCGGTCGGGCGGTCCCGGTAGATCCAGCGGTCGACCCCGGTCTCGTCGACCACGACCTTGGGCGCGAGATCGGCCCATTTCTTGGGGACGTGGCCGTCGAACATGTCGAGCGGTTCGACCACGTGGTCGTCGATGCTCACCAGGATCATGTCGTCGATGTTCACGGGCTTCCTCGCTGTTCCTGAGGGGCCGGACCCGGTCCGGCGCGATGGAGAGTGGAGATCTCTATTCAAGAGAATCACACTCTCGTCTGGGTTGAAGATACACCGGGCCGGTGGTCCGGGTCACATTCGGGCGGTTCAGTCGCCGGCGGGCAGCCGGTCCTTCATCACCTTCCCGGTGGCGTTCAGCGGCAACTCCGGCAGGAACCGCACCGACCGCGGAACCTTGTAGCCCGCCATGCGATCTCGGCTCCAGGAAATCAATTCCGCTTCCGAGACATGCTTTTTCGCGACCACGAAGGCCATGCCGATCTGCCCCAGCCGGTCATCGGGCACCCCGATGACCGCCGCCTGCGCCACGGCGGGATGCTCGAGCAGGAAGCCCTCGATCTCGGCCGGATAGGCGTTGAAGCCGCCGACGATGAACATGTCCTTCTTGCGGCCGATGATCCGCAGCCGGCCGCCGTCGTCGAGTTCGCCCAGATCGCCGGTGTGCAGCCAGCCGTCGGGGTCGACGGCCGCGGCGGTGGCGCGCGGATCGTCCAGGTACCCCTGCATGACGCTGTAGCCGCGCACCAGCACCTCGCCGTCCTCGGCGATCCGCACCTCGACCCCGTCGCACGGCCGCCCGACGGTGGCGGCGATCTGCTCGAAGGTGTCCCCGGGCCGGGACGCGGTCGCGGTGCCCGCCTCGGTCAGGCCGTAGCCGGTCATGATGGTCTCGAAGGGCAGTTCCTCGCGGATGCGCCGGATCAGTTCCACCGGAATGTCGGCCGCGCCGGTCACCGCGGCCCGTAGCGAGGAAAGATCGTGCGCGCCACGGGCTTGCAGCAGTGAGTGATAGAGCGTGGGCGGCCCGGGCAGCATGGTCACCCGTTCCCGCGCCACCAGGTCCAGGACCCGGTCGACCTCGAACACCGGCACCGGCAGCATGGTCGCGCCCCGGATGAGGGAGGCGACGATGCCCGCCTTGTAGCCGAAAGTGTGGAAGAACGGATTCACCATCAGGTAGCGGTCACCGGCCCGCAGGTCCGCCAGATCGCACCATTCCGCGTACAACCGCAGCGTCTGACGATGATTCATCATGACGCCCTTGGGTTTTCCGGTGGTGCCGGAGGTGAACACGATGTCGGCGATCGCGTCGCCGTCCACCTCGCGCTCGAAGGGCTTTCCGCCGGACAGGAATCCGGATTTCAGATCGATCACCGGAACCCCGCCCGGGGCGGTGTAGTCCGCACCCAGGAAACCCTGCTGCGCCAGCACCATTCGCGCGCCGCTGCGCGCGATGACATCGGCCGCCTCGGCGGCTTTGAACCGGGTGTTGACCGGCACCAGTACCCCGCCCGCGGTCACCAGTCCACCGGCGGCGATGATCCATTCCGCCGAGTTGGGAGCCCAGACCGCGACCCGGTCGCCGGCTCGGACCCCGGCCTCGGCGAAAGCCCCGGCGGCGCGGCGGACCCGGTCGGCGAGTTCGGTGAAGCTCAGACGCAGATCGCCGTCGACAACGGCCTCCGCGTCGCCGAAGCGCGTCGCCGCCGCCGCGAACAGCTGCGGCAGGGTCTCCCGGTCGCTCATACCGACAGCAGCCGTGCGAGATTGCCGCCCATGATCAGCTTCTGGTGTTCGAGCGGCATGTCCTTGATCTCGTCGACGTAGCGGGCGGGCTGGGCCAGCCCCTCGGGGTGCGGGTAGTCCGACCCGAACAGCACCCGTTCCACGCCGATCAGGTCCGCGAGCGCGGCCAGATCCTCTTCCCAGAACGGGCTCACGTGCACGCTGTTCTTGATGGCCGCCACCGGATCCTGGAACCCGAAGCCCTCGGGCGCCTTCTTGTACACGTCCGCGAGCCCCTCGAGCAGTGGCGGCAGCCAGCTCGCGCCGTTCTCGATGACCGCGATCTTGAGCTCCGGGAACCGCAGCAGCGCACCGTGACACACCCAGGAGGCGACGGCGTCCTGAATGGGCCGCCACTCGTTGAGCATGCGGTAGGTGTTGGTCTGGAAGGGCAGCATCTCGTCGCGGTTGCCCTCCCAATCCGCGGAGTACTTGGCGTAGCCGCTGTCCGAGGAATGCATGGTGACCAGCACGTCCAGCTCCACCACCCGCTTCCAGAACGGGTCGAACTCCGGCAGGGCGAACGAGCGCGAGCCGCCGAGCCCGGGTACCGGCGCGGGCCGCACCAGGATGGCCTTGGCGCCGCGCTCGACGCACCACTCGAGCTCCTCGATCGCCTTGTCCACGATGGGCAGGCTGACCACCGGAACGGTGAAGATCCGCTCCTTGTAGTTGAAGGACCAGGTCTCGTGCAGCCACTGGTTGAGCGAGTGGACCACCGCGTGGATGAGCTCGGGGTTGTCGCTCATGCGCTCTTCGATGAGGCTGGCGAGGGTCGGAAACATCAGGGTGCGATGGATGTTCAGCTCGTCCATCAATTCCAGCCGGGGCGCGGGCTCGCGGAAGGCCGGGGTGGATTTGATCGCGGCGCCGAAGATCTCGCGCCGGCTCTTGCCCTCGGGGTTGCCGTTCTTGAAGTACTCCTCCATCGCGCCGGGCCGGGCCACGACCTCGAAGGTGGGGTTCGGGATGTAATCGCTGATCTGCCCACGCACCGCGATCTTGGTGCGGCCGTTGACCTCGACGTACTGGATGGCGTTGGCGTACTTCTCCGGGAGGTACTTGGTCAGCGCCTCCTTGGTCTCGTACAGGTGGTTGTCGGCGTCGAAGAGTTGGTACGGCAGCTCCGGCTTACCCATGAGATCCTCCTTGTCGAATTGTGAGAATGATATTCTCGCAAACGTGCGCCGACAACCCTCGCGGGTGGCGGGCCGGACGGGAGTGCGGCGGTGCGGGAGTCGGGCGTGGGCGTCCGGGCGCGGGATCGGCATCCCGCTGCTGCGGCTGTCGTTTGTGTGTATCGTGAGATCGATCTCACAGAAAAAGAGAATCTCGTTTCCGTGGCGCAGGTGGGTACCTCGACGGGTAGCGCGATTCCATCAGGGAGGGAGCCCCGATGGCCGGGCAGTCCGCCGTTTCCAGCGATCTCGACTCCGATATGCCGGGGGCGCTTCCGCTCTCGGGCTGGCGGGCCAAGACCCGCCGCCGCCCGATGCGATATCGGGTGGTCGTGGTCGCTCCCCGGGCGGCCGACGTGGTGCGGTACGCCGGTGGCTGGCTCTTCGATCACGCCTCGGCGGGGTGGGAGGTGAGCGTGCTGCTCGCGAACCGCGAGGATGATCGGCCGCTGGAGATCCTGGGTGCTACCAGCATGGATCTCGCTCCGGCCCTGGCGCTTTCGGAGCCGGAGATCTGGCCGGATGTCATCGCGGTGACCGTCGAGGCGTATCTGGCCGACGCCCGGGTGCGCACCGGCGTGCTGTCCTGTCTCGACAGCGGCAACGCCCGGGTTCTGGTGTGGGGCTCGGACCTGCCGGGTGAGCTGGCGGGCCGGCTGCACCCGGCCGAGCATCGGGTGAGCATGGCCGCGCAGGCGTTCAAGTCGTGTGCGCTGCGCGCCGCCGGATGTCCGGGGGAGGCGGCGGAGCCGACGGAAGCGATGCTGGTCGGCCACTGATCGTCCGCGTGGAATTCCGGTGATGGCCCATGTCTATGGGAGAACGCTATTCTCGTGAGAGAAGATCGCAATTATCATTCAGAGTGAATTCTCTAACCACGGCAGGAGCTGTCCAGGATGACTGACTTCGACACGGTCGACTACTTCACGGACCAGGCGCTGGTGCCGAATCCGCACCCGTACTACGACCACCTGCGCTCGAAGTGCCCGGTGACCGGGCTGCCGCACCACGGGGTCGTGGCGGTCACCGGGTACGAGGAGACCGCCGAGGCGATGCGCAACGGGGACGCCCTGTCCTCGGTTATCGCGGTCGGCGGACCATTTCCGCCGCTGCCGTTCGAAGTCGAAGGCGACGATCTGGGTGCGCTCATCGCCGAGCACCGGCACAAGATGCCCATGTACGAGCACATGGTGACCATGGATCCGCCGGATCACACCGCTGCCCGTTCGCTGCTCAACCGCCTGCTCACCCCGGCGCGGCTGAAGGAGAACGAGGAGTTCATGTGGCGGCTCGCCGACGCCCAGCTCGATGAATTCGTCGCCGACGGGGCCTGCGATTTCCTGGCCGCGTACGCGAAGCCGTTCTCGCTGTTGGTGGTTGCCGACGTGCTCGGCGTTCCGGAGGAGGACCATCAGCAGTTCCGGGTGGTGCTGGGCGCCGAGCGCCCGGGCGCGCGCGTCGGCGCGCTCGACGACGACATCGTCTCCAGCAACCCGCTCGAGTTCCTCGACGAGAAGTTCAGCGCCTACATCTCCGACCGGCGCGCGAATCCGCGCGATGACGTGCTGACCCAGCTGGCGCTGGCCAAGTATCCGGACGGGTCCACCCCCGAGGTCATCGACGTGGTGCGTTCGGCGACGTTCTTGTTCGCCGCCGGGCAGGAGACCACCGCCAAGCTGCTCACCTCCGCGCTGCGATTCCTGTGCGACACACCGGGTTTGCAGGAGGAGCTGCGCGCCGATCGCAGCAAGATCCCGGTCTTCATCGAGGAGACCCTGCGGATGGAGGCTCCCGTGAAGAGCCTGTTCCGGCTGGCCAAGCAGACCACCCAACTCGGTGAGACCGAGGTGCCGATCGGGACCACCCTCATGCTGTGCCCCGGCGCGGCGAACCGCGACCCGCGGCGCTTCGAGGACCCGCACGACTTCCGCCTCGATCGCCCGAACTCCCGTGAGCACATGGCTTTCGGGCGCGGGGTGCACACCTGCCCGGGCGGCCCGCTCGCGCGGGTCGAGGGCCGGGTGTCGATGGAACGCATCCTCGATCGGATGCTCGACATCCGCATCGACGAGAACGAGCACGGCCCGCTCGAGGCGCGGCGCTACGACTACGAGCCCACCTACATCTTGCGCGGGCTACAGAAACTGCAGCTCGAGTTCACCCCCAAGTCCTGAGTTCCGCACTCGGGCACGCCGATTCGGCGAACCAACGAATTGAGGTAGTGATGACCGGACGGGTCGAAGGAAAGGTCGCATTCATCACGGGTGCGGCCCGCGGTCAGGGCCGCGCACACGCGGTGCGCCTGGCGCAGGAAGGCGCCGACATCATCGCGATCGACGTCTGTAAGCAGTTGGACAACGTGCCGTTCGCGATGTCCACCCCGGAGGATCTGGCCACCACCGCGGAACTGGTCAAGGGCCACGGCCGCCGGGTGGTCACCGCCGAGGTGGACGTGCGCGACTACGAAGCGATGAAAGCCGCGGTGGACAGCGGCGTCGAGCAGCTGGGGCGGCTGGATATCGTCGTGGCCAACGCCGGCATCGGCAACGAGGGCGGCCTGCTGACCGACCTGAAGGAAGAGCTGTGGGACGACATGATCGGGGTCAACCTCGGTGGCGTCTGGAAGACAGTGAAAGCCGCTGTCCCGCACATCGTCTCGGGTGAGCGCGGCGGCTCGATCATTCTCACCAGCTCGGTCGGCGGTCTCAAGGCCTACCCGAACGTCGGGCACTACGTGGCCGCCAAGCACGGCGTCGTGGGCCTGATGCGCACCTTCGCGGTGGAACTCGGCCACCACTCGATCCGCGTGAACTCGGTGCACCCCACCCACGTGAACACCCCCATGGTCATGAACGAGGGCACCTACAAGCTCTTCCGCCCCGACCTGGAGAGCCCCGGCCCCGCCGACCTCGAGCCGATCTGCCGGATGTTCCACACCCTGCCCGTCCCGTGGATGGAGCCGGAGGACATCAGCAACGCGGTCCTGTTCCTGGCCTCGGACGAGGCCCGCTACATCACCGGCGTACCGCTGCCGATCGACGCGGGCAGCATGCTGAAGTAGTAGATGCCCCAGCGCCTTTCGGCGCCGGTACAGCCTTTCGGCGTCAGCGGAGTTCTCCGCTGACGCCGTGGCAGTTACCGGTCGGTGCGTGGATCAGCTCGCCGGGGCGGCGGCGGGCACCGGACGCCAGAAGACCGCGAGCAGCGCGGCGGTGGCCGCTACCGCCGCACCGAGGGCGAGGCCACCGCCCGCCCAGCCGGTGATCTCGATGTCGGCCGCGCGGTCGAGGGAGATGCGGCCGGGACCCAGCAGGGCCAGGGACAGGGCCGTGACGCCCAGGGCCAGAACGTATTCGTAGCCCTCCTTGAAGACGAAGAAGCCGTTCGGGCGGTGGGCCAGCAGGCCCGCGACCAGCATGATCGAGATCGTGGCGGCGCAGGCCAGCGGCGTGAACAGGCCCAGGACCAGCAGGATTCCCGCGCCGATCTCGGTGATGACGCTGAGCCAGGCCTGCAGGACGCCGTTGCGGAGGCCGAGGCCGGTGAACCAGCGGGCGGTACCGGCGATCTTGCCACCGCCTATCCAGTGGTTGACGCCGTGGGCGATCATGATCGCGCCCAGGACCAGTCGGATCAGCAGCGTGGCAGCGTCTACGGGGTGCATGGATTTCCTTTCGGGCCGGTGCGGCCTCGAATCATTGTGGGGGACAGCATGGTCGGAGTTGACTCACCCGTGCCGGGCCGGTTCGTTCACCTGGTCCAGCTGGGTGTTCTCGTTGGCTCTGGCTTGTTCATAGGGGTAGAGCAGGTGTCTCCGCAGGGGTTGGAACGTCGGTTGCGGTGGCAGCACGGGGGAAGTGCCGTCCCACCCGTTCGGCGAGTGCGGTCGCCCAGGTTTCGAGCAGGCGTTCGCCGTCCTCGGCATTGGCCCGGGTCGGGTCGCCGAGCACGCCGTTGGCGCTGACCGCCGCGACGCCGTGCTGTCGTAGCTGGTCGATGATCTCGCCGAGCGGGCGGGTCTCACCGGGCTCGAGCCGTTCCATGGCAACGGATTCGGGGCGCAGGCGCAGCATGACCGAGGTTTCGGCGTGCCCGGCGTGACTGTCGTCCGGGTTGCCCGTCGGTGACCAGGCCAGCACGTGGCGGCCTTCGTACCGCAGTATCCGGGCGGCCGCGTGCAGCGGTTCGAGGTTGCCGCCGTGGCCGTTGACGAGGATGACGCCCGCGAATTCGTCCGCGGAGCGCACCAGTTCGACCAGCAGCACGCGCAGCGCGTGGCGGCCGATCGACAGCGTGCCGGGGAATCCCGCGTGCTCACCACTCGAGCCATACGGAATGGCGGGCGCGACAACGACATCCGGGACGCGTGCGGCCAGCCGTCGGCACAGCTCGACCGCGACGGCGGTGTCCGTGTCGAGGGGCAGGTGGGGTCCGTGCTGTTCGGTGGCCCCCACCGGAACGGCGAGCAGGACGCGGGGCCGCGCGCCGAGTTCGGGGGAGCGGTGCCGCACGAGGTCGACGGGGGGCGAGTCGTTCATCGGCGGATCCGATCTGGGGTGAGGCCCGCCCGCGGTCCGCACGCCGGTCCGCGGTTCGCCCGCCCACCGAGGTTGCGAGCGAATTCATTGACCGGCAACAGGATCCGGCCGTTGCGCTCGATGGTCGCGAGTGTGCGGGCCGGACGTGGCCGTACCCGATTCACGGGCGAGGAGGTGGCCGGGTCGTTCATCGGCGGGACCTGCGTGTGAAGCGTGCCATGCGGGGCAGCATCGGGCGCCACGTGCCGGTCCGGGCGCAGCCGGCCCAGACGCCGAGGGCGTACGCGGCGTCATCGGCCAGTCGCAGGGCCGGATCGGTTCCCTCCGCGGCGGATTCGAGGGCGGCGACGGCGCAGGCGATCCGCAGGACGGTGCGCCCGCGCGGGCTCCACAGCAGCAGCGGCCACCAGGTGCGCCGCGTGGCCGCAGCCAATTGCCGTGCGAGGGTGAGTTGCCCGGTCGCCACCAGTTCCGCGGCGATCGGCATCGGCACGCCGCCGCGGCGCAGCGTGCGCAGGGCCATGGCGGCGGACACGAGGCTCGGCGCGAGCGCGGCCGCCGGGAATCCACACATCGCGAGCCCGAACTGGGCCAGCGTGGCGGGGGTCAGGATCGCGGGCGCGAGCATCTCCGGGTGTCGCGCCGATAGTGGCGCGGCGGATGTGCCGTAGTCGAAGCGCTGGCGTAGGAACGGGATCAGGCTCGCGCGCGGCTCGTGGTGCACGATCGAGTCCGGCTGGTAGCGCACCGTATGGCCCGCCGCCACCAGCCGCCACACCAGATCGACGTCCTCGCCGAAGCGCAGGCGCTCGTCGAAGCCGCCGACCGCGCGCAGCGCGTCCACGCGCACGACCAGCGCCGCGGACGGGACGTAGCGCACGTGGCTGTCGGGGCGGACCGTCGCGGGGCGCTCACCCATGTCCAGTGCGGACCGGCGCGATTCGTAGCGTCCGATCGGACCGTCGGGCAGGCTGCGTACCCGCGGGGCCACCGCGGCGACAGCGGGATCCTCGAACAGCGGGACCACGGTGTCGAGCCAATCGGGGGCCGGGATCGTATCGGAGTCCAGAAAGGCCACCAGTGCGGTCTCGACACCGTGTACTCCGGTGTTCCGCGCTGCCGCCGGCCCCCGGGAGACGCGGTGCCGGGCGGTCGCGTCCGGGAGCGGAATTCGTGATCCGTCGTCGACGATGACACATCGGCAGTCGCCGACCGTGGTGGAGGTCAGTCGCGCGAGTCCCGCCGCGTTGTCCCGAACCGGGATGACGATCGTGACCGAGTGCCGCGCAAAACGATTCGGTTCGGGCGTCGGATGCACGATGCCAGCGTCGAGCAGCCGCCGAGCCAGCACGGTATGCGCCGGATCGTCGCTCACGCCGTGACCGGCGAGCCAGCTGTCCAGCACCCGCGCGCCGGACGCTCCCAGCCGCATCAGTCGCGGGGGTGATCCGCCGAGCAATCCGCGACCGTCCGCGAACCGGCGGCCACGTGAATCCAGCAGCACCCTCATGGCACGAAACCTCCATCGGCGTGCACGACGGTGCCCGTGATGCACGGTGATTCGGCCGCGCACAGCCAGGCCACCACTTCGGCGACCTCGTCGGGCTCGAGGATTCGGCCGAGCAGTTGATGAGCGGCGAACGCCTCGACATCGTCCAGGTCGTAGATGCGGGCCGATTCGGCCAGCAGCGCCGTGCGCGTGCAGCCCGGCGATACCGCGACCGCGCTGATCCCGGTGCCGCGCAGATCGTTCGCGAGCCCTTTGATCAGTCCCACGACCGCGTGTTTGGCCGCGTTGTAGCCGGCCAGCCGCCACATGCCGTGATGTCCGGCCGCCGAAGCGAGTGCGACGAAACGCCCGGTGCCCGTGCCGTTCCCGCCCAGCATCGCGGGAATGGCGGCCCGGGCCAGGTTCGCCACCCCGTGCACGCCGATGTCGAACATGGCGGTGAAGTCCACGGCCCGGGTTTCCCACAGCGGCACACCGCCGCCGGTGATGACCCCGGCCGCGGCGACGGCGGCGTCGAGTCGCCCGAAGCGTTCCCCGGCCAGCCGCACCGCACCGTCCAGTGCGTCCTGATCGCGGACGTCGGCCGTCACCGGCGCCACCGAATCGGCGTATTCGTTTGCCAGCGAACGCAGTTCACCGGCGGTAGCGAGCGAATACGGCACCCCGGGGTCATCGGCGCAGCGGTCGACGGCGACGACGCGCCAACCGGCGGCCGCGAGCCGGCGGACGGTCGCCGCCCCGATGCCGCGGGCCGCGCCGGTCACCACGGCGACGGGGGCGG
This sequence comes from Nocardia sp. NPDC005978, assembly GCF_040614455.1. Classification (NCBI taxonomy): domain Bacteria; kingdom Bacillati; phylum Actinomycetota; class Actinomycetes; order Mycobacteriales; family Nocardiaceae; genus Nocardia; species Nocardia sp. NPDC005978. Next base: position 83,009 of record NZ_JBEXUS010000002.1, on the reverse strand, counting down.
TGTCCATCACAGACCCCGGGTGAACCCGTCCGGCACGAGCACGTCGGCGGGGCTCAGCTCGTGAATGCTGCTGTGCCCGAGCCCGTACAGCGTGGAATCGATGCCCTGGCGCAGGACTTCGAGCACGTTGTGGACCCCGCGTTCACCGCCGGCGGCCATGCCCCACAGGTAGGGGCGCCCGATCATCACCGCCTGCGCGCCCAGCGCCAGCGCCTTGACCACGTCACTGCCGCGCCGGACACCGCCGTCGAGCAGGATTTCCACCTGTCCGCCAACGGTGTTGACGATGCTGGGCAGCAGGCGGATCGCGGCGGGGGTGGAGTCGAGATTGTTGCCGCCGTGGTTGGACACCGAGATGGCGGTCGCGCCGATATCCACGGCCCGTTTCGCGTCATCGGGTCGTGAGATGCCTTTGATGAGAAACGGACCGTCCCATTGACTGCGCAGCCAGGCCAGATCGTCCCAGGTGGGCGGCGGCGTGCCCATCCATTGGCCGTACGCGCCGAAGAAGGTCGGACCCGTCTCGCCGCGCCCGACCAGGTTGGGCGTGCTCAGATCCGGCAGTTTGCCCGAGCGCGCGAATCGCCACAGCCAGCCCGGCCGCGCCAGCACCTGGGGCGCGAACTTCACCGCCGTCTTCACGTCCACCTTTTCGGGCAGGGCGGGGCTGCCCCAATCGCGGGCGGTGGCGAAAATCCAGTCCAGGGTGACGATGACGCCCTTGGCACCGGCCTCGCGGGCCCGCTCCAGGCGCGCGACCATGTCCTCGCGACTGCCCAGCCAGTAGACCTGGAAGAAGGTCTTCTCGTTGGCGGCCACGACCTCTTCGATGGGTTTGGAGCCGAACGAGGAGAGCCCGAGCGCGGTGCCGGACTGCGCCGTACCGCGCGCGACGCCGATCTCACCCGCCGGATCGACCGCCTGCACGCCGGTGGGCGAGCAGATCACCGGCAGCGAAATCTGCTGTCCCAGCACGGTGGTGGACAGATCGCGGGTCGCGGGCAGATCCGCGATGTGCGGGCGCATGCCGATTTCGGCGAACGCCGCGGAGTTGTCGTCGAGGGTGACCCCGGCCTCGGACCCGGCCAGCAGGGCCAGGTAAACCGATTTGGGGACGCGCTTCTTGGCGCGGCGCTGGGCCTCGGCGACGGATTCGAACCAGTCGCTGGTGCTTGCCATCTCGTGAATGTCCTTCTCTGATTACGCGATTCAGCGCATACCCGCGAGCGGGCTGGTGTCGCAGGCGCGATCGGGAACGGTTGCCCGGGCGAGCGTCGGAATCCCGAGCGTCACCGCGGATTTCCGAGTTCGGGTGCGGGAGTGGTCCTTGTCCGGCGACGGTCGCGCTCCGGCGGCCGCGAGGCCGTGCTCGGCGTTTCCGCGGACGCACTCCGGATCGGGGCCGTCCAGGGGCAGGCCGGTGAAGAATTTGGCGGCCATGCAGCCGCCGCGGCAGGCGTCGAAAGCCGAGCACTGCGTGCACGCCCCGGCGGACTGGGGTTCGCGCAGCGAGGTGAACAGTGACGAACCGCGCCAGACGGTTTCGAAGCCGCCGGTATCGCGGACGTTTCCGGCCAGGAACTCCTGGTGGATCGCGAACGGGCAGGCGTAGACATCCCCGACCGGGTCGATCAGGCACACCACGCGCCCCGCACCGCACAGGTTCAACCCCGGCAGCGCGGTGTCGCCCAGCGCGTTGAGGTGGAAGAACGAGTCGCCGGTGAGCACCTGTTCGCCGTTGGCGACCAGCCAGTCGTAGATGGTCAGCTGCTGCTCGGCGGTGGGGTGCAGCTCCGGCCAGACGTCCGCGCCGCGTCCGGACGGCCGCAGGCGCGTGATGCGCAGCTGCGCGCCGAAATGGTCCGCGATGGCCTTGAACTCGTCGAGCTGGCCGACGTTGTGCCGGGTCATGACGACCGAGAGCTTGAATCCGGTCTTGCCGGCGTCGGCCAGGTTCTGCATCGCCGTCCACGCCGTCGCGAAGGACCCCGTACCCCGGACAGCGTCGTTGACCTCGGCGGTCGCGCCGTCCAGGGAGATCTGGACGTCGACGTAGTCGCTGGCGGCGAGCATGCGGGCGCGCTCGGCGGTGAGCCGGATGCCGTTGGTGGAGAACTTGACTCCTACCCCGTGGTCCACGGCGTAGTCGATGAGTTCCCAGAAGTCCGAGCGCACGGTGGGTTCGCCGCCGCCGATGTTGACGTAGAACACCTGCATTCGCTGCAGTTCGTCGATGACGGCCTTGCATTCCTCGGTGCTCAGCTCCCGGGGGTCCCGGCGGCCGGAGGACGAAAGGCAGTGTGTGCACGCCAGATTGCAGGCGTAGGTCAGCTCCCAGGTCAGGCAGATGGGGGAGTTGAGTCCGTGTTCGAAATGTTCGACCAGTTTCATGATTGCTCCCGGTTCGGGGCTCAGCCGGCGTGGCGGGGCGCGATGGCGCCGGAGGCGGCCAGTCCGGCCAGGGCCCCCAGATAGCGCGGGTGATCGGCCGCGGGAACCCCGGCGGCGACCAGGGTGGCGTGCACGTCGGGCTGGTGTTCGAGCGACTCGACCACCCGCACGAGCAGCGGGGTCTTCAGGAAGGACAGCTTGCGGGTCGCGTAGTCGTAGACCAGCGCGCCGAAGGGCTCGGGTCGCAGCGACACCGATTCGGCCAGCCGATGCGGCAGGGCCGGATCGAAGGCCGCGAGCTCAGTAGACACCGCACATGCCGTCGATCGAGACCTCTTCCACGAGCAGGTCTTCTTCGATGAGCACGCCGTCGTCGGCAGCGGGCGATTCGTTCGAATTGGTGAACATGACTCTCCTCAGAAGAGAATGATATTTCCTGTCACGGACAGCATAATGGCACCGGGTGCCGAAAAGGAAGGCCGATGACCGTGAATTCAGCCGCCGCGCAGTCGAGTTCGGCCGGTCCGGGGCGGCGGCGCTCGACCACCGCCCACGCGCTCGAGCGCGCTGCGTTCGAACTCTTCGATCGCCACGGCTTCGAGGCGACGACGGTCGGGGACATCGCGACCGCGGCGGGCATCGGCCGGCGGACGTTCTTCCGCTACTTCGATTCCAAGAACGATGTGGTCTGGGGCGATTTCGACGCGCACCTGCGCACGATGCGCGAGCGGTTCGCGAGGGTGCCCGCCGGCGAGCCGCCGCTGGACGCGCTGCGCACGGTCGTGGTGGAGTTCAACCGGTTCGATCCGGCGCAGATCCCCTGGCACCGCGATCGAATGCGCCTGATCCTCGGCGTTCCCGCGCTCCAGGCGCACGCGGCGCTGCGTTACCACGCCTGGCGCACCGTGGTGGCCGATTTCGCCGCCGAGCGACTGGGCGTCCCGGCCTCGGATCTGGTGCCCGGCGCACTCGCGCACGCCGCCCTCGGCGTGGCCATCGCCGCCTACGAATACTGGCTCGCCGACGACACCCGGGAGCTGCCCGGAATTCTGGACGAGGCGTTCCGAAACCTGGCCGCGGGCTTCCGGTTGTAGGAAGGCGGGCGGTCCACGCCTCGATCGGGTCGAAATCGGCCCGAATGATGTTGTGGCGCAAGTATCATGGGCACTCGGTGGGAACGCGCGCACCCACCCTTCTAGATACTCTTCAGAAGGGGCGGGCCGATGAAGGCTAGCTACCAGTATCAGATCGCGCTGCCGGAAAACATCGAGTTCGATGTCACCTGGGTTGCGGACGGCGCGGTCGTGCAGTCCGAGGTGGACACCTACGTCAACAAGCTGCCGAAGCCGGCGTGGTACACCGATCCCGGTCAACTGCGCGCTAACCGCGACACCCGGATCTTCATGCTCAGCCACCGCAAATTCCAGGCGGTGGCGGACCCGTGGAATCCGCAGCGGCAGTTGCGGATCTACCAGTGCGAGACCTGCGGCAACGGATGCACCGAGAGCGGCATCGAACTGGGCCACGTCCAGAAGTGGCGCGACCATCTCAAGGCCGCGGCCGTGGCCACCCCCGCCGAAGCCAAGGCGGCGTACAACAACCTGAACAACCTGCGGCTGGAATGCCGTTCCTGCAACGCCAGTCACGATTGGGAGTAGCTCGAACCACGGTCGGGACCGGGGGATTCCGATGGGTTCGGGCAGGGCCACCTGAGCGGGACTGCGGCAGGGGCGCGGCGGCGTTCGATCAGCGGCGCGCATCGTGCCACCGGCCCTCGATCATGACGCCGCGCACCAGCGCGCTGTCGAGCTTGTCGAGGGCGATCGCCAGTGGCTCCTCGAGCAGGCAGAGGTCGGCGCGGGCGCCGGGTGTGACCGTTCGCGCGGGGCCGCCCGGATCATCCGGGGCGCAGAGGTATCCGGCCAGCGCGGTTCTCGCGTCCACCCGCTCGGTCACGCCCAGAACGTGCCCCGTGCACGTCGAGCGGTCCACCGCCGCACGCATGTTCGCCCAGGGATCGAGCGGGCCGTGCGGTGCGTCGCTCGACAGCGCCACCGGAACGCCCGCGCACAGCAGTCCCGCGTGCGGATACAGGTGCGCGAGATCGTCCGGATCGACCTCGCGCAGGTAGTCGTCGCCGCGTGCGCGCAGGAAGCCCGGCTGGGTGACCACCCGCAGGCCGAGGTCCGAGATCCGCTGTGCCACATCGGCGGGCACCACCGCGGCGTGTTCGATGCGATCGCCCGGCCGGGTCCCCACCTCGGCGAGGACCGCCAGGGTCAACAGCAGGGAGACGCGGGTGACACAGTGCACCGCGACCGGCCTGCCCGACAGGTGTGCGGCCGCCACGGTGGCGGCGAGGCGGTCGTAGTCGGGCAGATCATGGTCGCGCAGCAGCAGTTTGCGCGGGCCGACGGTGAATCCCGTGCCCGCGCCGAGGTCGGCGCCGAGCAGCGTCAGCCGCTGCGGCAGTGCGCCGTCGGCTCGAGCGGCGGCGAGGATCGCGACGGCGGTCGTGTCCAGATCCGGTGTCGCGTCGGTGACCCCGGTGATTCCTGCCCGGACGAGAGCCCGGCCGAGCGGGCGCAACTCGGGCGGATCATCGGGCAGGGCCGCGCGCAACCGGCCGTCGTAGCGCCACAGCCGGCCCGTCGGCTCGCCGGCGGCATCTCGCTCCACGTCGGCGGAATCGTCGAGCACGCTCGATATCCGTTGCAGCGCAAGCGAGTTGAGCATCCACAGCGCGCCGCTGCGGTGCTGTATCCGCACCGGGCGATCCGCGCACAGCCGGTCCACGACATGCCGGTCGAGGGTTCCGGCGACCGACTCGTGGTAGCCGACGCCGCGCACCCAGCCCTGCCCGTCGTGCTGTCGCAGGGCCGCGCGCAATTCGCGCAGTCCGCGCACAGCGCCGGGACCGCACTCCACCGATCGCGACGCGGCCGCCATGGCGAGCAGATGCAGGTGGTGGTCGTGCAGTCCCGGCAGCAGCGCCCCGCCCGCACCGTCGATCACCTCGCCGCCGTCGCCCCGCCGCGTGCGCCCGACCGCCACCACGCGGCCATCGCGCACCAGCACGTCCGTGTGTTCGCCCGCCACCTCTACATCACGAAAAACGGTGCGCCGTGGCACCTGTGCCGCGCTCACCGCGTCACCTGGGCGACACTGTGCCGCTGGAAGCCGAGCGTTCCGGCATGCTCACCGATCACCTCGACCCTCCCGTTGGTGCTGTCGCCACCGAGCTCTCGCGGCCGGTCCGGTGTCGCGGTCGCGTTCATCGCTCGATCACCTCGAGCCCGAACCCGGCGTTGTCCGCGCCGAGTGGCCCGGCCGGGGCCGGCGCACGGCGTGCTCGTGGTGCGGCGACCGGGTAGGAACCCGCGGCCGAATCGACCCACCAGCCCTGTCCGGTCCGGCGGATGGAGTGCTCTTCGACGGCGCCCGTGGCCGTTTCGGCCGCCAGATGCAGCATGGACACATCGATCAGCCGGGCGTTGTCCGCCAGCAGCGCCGCCGACGCCGCTGCCGCCGCGCACACCCCGGTCAACGGGTCCGCGATGGCGTCCCCGCAGGGCAGGACCGCGTCTCGATCCCGGATGACCAGTCCGGCGGCGGCCGCGACATCGTCGCCGAATCCGATGGCGTCGCTCGCACGGCCGTGCGCGGTGATCGACAGCCAGGAAGTGCCCCGTGCCGCACACTCGGCGGCGTCGATGCCGAGCTGGCGCAGCGCGCGGGGGCGTGAACTCTCGAGCACCAGATCCGCGTCGGTGATGAGGCCGTGCAGCAGGTCGAGGTCACGCGATTCGCGAAAGTCCAAGCCGACCATGGTATGTCCGTGGTGCAGCAGGTCGAAGAAGCCCGCAGCGCCCCTCCGCGAGCCGTCCGGGCGGGTGCGGCTCTCGATCTTGATAATGCGAGCCCCGCCCAGCCCGAGCAGATGCGCGCACAGCGGGCCGGCCCACAGCGCGGTCAGATCGACCACTACGGGGTGGGTGCGGCGATGGGTACGCCGGCCGTACTCGGTGAACGATATCCCGGGGCGGGAGTGGCGTTCGGGTGTGGGCACAGCCGCTCCGGCCAGCCCGAGCAGCCGCACTCGCGCCGCGGCGTCCACGGTCGAGGTCCTGCGCGCCCACCGGGCCACCGAGCCCCACGTATCACCCTGGTGCAAAGGACCTTCGACCAAGGCGGGAAGCAGCTCGACATCCTCGGCGCGCGGGAGCGAAAGGCCCACGTGCCCGTCCGCGGTACCCAGCACGCGAAAGGCGCCTCCACACGACTCGGGACCACGCCGACCCAGACCCGCGAGTGCCGCCCGTTCCCCGAGCAGCTCGACCCCGGGCAGTTCCGGCCACACTCCGGTCCGCTCCCGGGTCAAATGCCCCGTCCGCGCCAGCTCCCGCGCGACCCGTGCCGCCGGGTCCCCGGGGGCGGCGAGCGGCGGCCCGCCCGCGCGCCCGGTGAGAGCCATGGCCCCCGACTCCGCCCACGCCCGCAGCGGCGATGACGGGGTCGTATCCGCCGAAGAGATCCGCCCGGGGAGCCCGGCGATCGTCCGCGACGATTCGGGGAACTCGGCCCCGTTCTCTCTGCGCTCATGCCGCACAAGCGTTCCGACCGCCGGCATCCGCTTCTCGCCCTCGGGTGCCTGCGTGCCGGCCGCTGGGAGCTGCGTATCGGCTTCTGGTCCAGGTGTTCCGGCCGCCGGAGGCTGCGTCTCGGCCTCAGGTGCCTGGGTATCGGCCGCCGGCGGCCGGGTATCGGCGTCCGGCCCAAGTGTTTCGGCCCCGGGCGCGCAGGCTCCGGTCGCTGGCGGGTGCGTACCGGCCCCTGGCACCTGCGTTCCGGCCGTCCGGACCGGTCTATCGGGCGACTGCGCCCCCGGCGGTGGAGTGGTTGCCGCCGTGGTGGACGCTGTCGGCGGGAGATCTGGGGCGGGCGTTCGGCGTTCGTCCCGGCCCGATTTCGCACCGTGCTCGGTCATGACCGCCCCGCTTCGGCGTCGATCAATCCCCAGTCCAGTGCGGTCCGCGTGTCGATGGGTCGGCCGGTGAGGGCCAGGAACGCGGTGCGCCACCGGCCGATTCGGCGGGTGATGCCGACCGTTCCGCCCGCACCGGGCACCAGTCCCATGGAGAGTTCGGGCAGCCGGAAGTACGCGTCGGCGCTCGCTGCTACGTGCGCGGCGAAGGATGGCACCTCGATGCCGGCCCCGATGCACGCGCCGTGCAGGACCGCGTGCATTCGCGGCCCGAGGCGATGCACTGCCTGGGCCGCGCCGCGTCCCAGCCGGATCAGGTGCGCCGCCGAGACATCGGACGCCGACCCGAACTCGTCGAGATCGCCGCCGCTGCAGAAGGATCGGCCGTTGCCGCGCAGCAGCACCCGCTCGATGGAGGAATCGTATTCGGCCACCGCCAGCGCCTCGATCAGGCCGTCGCGGACCGCGTGCCCGAACGCGTTGTGGCGCTGCGGCATGTTCAGGCTCACCGTCAGGGTGTCGCCGCTGCGCTCGAGCAACACCGGGTCCGCCGCGTCCGGCACCGGGCGGCGCGGGCGGCCCGCGCGCCACGCGGCGAATTCCGGTCCGGCCAGCAGCATCGAATAGGCCAGCGATTCGGCGGTCAGGCCGTCGGCGACGCCGGCCCGCGCGGTCAGCGCAAGCAGGCCCGCGAGGGTGATCGCCGCGCGGGGCGCGGCGTCGACGGTGGCGACGATCGCCGCGAGATCGGCGTCGGTCCCGGCGACCCAGTAGCGGCCGGGACCGTCCGGGGCGAGGGTGCAGGTGAACTCCGACAACAGGGTTCGCGCGGCCTCGGGGAGCGGGCGGTGCGCGAGTCCCACCACGACCACACCGGGCTGCCGCCGCAGCGCGGCCGCCGCCGCGTCGGCGTACTGCCACTGCTCGCGATCGAGATCCACCACGACCAGTGGGGTGCGGGGAATTCCCTCCGGGGTGAGGGTGAGCGCGGCCGCGCCCTCGGCGATCTCGGCCGGGCCGAGGAGTTTCACGACGGTTCGAGCGGGAGCCGGGCCGTGAAGGCCGCGCCGAACAGGGCCCGGGCTTCGTCCGCGACGAGTGCGCTCTGGGTCCGATGGCCGCATTTGCCGAGCGCGAGGGCGAGCATGGCGGCGGCGAGCATGACGTGCTCGGCGGTCAGGTGGGGGCCGAGTTGCCCGGCGGCCCGGGCGCGTTCGTAGATGCGGGTGACGGTCCTGCGGATCCGATCGTCGAGGCGGGCCACGCGCGGATCGGAGCGGTGGGTCATCAGCAGTTCGGTGAGCGCGGCCGCGGAGGTGGCGGCCTTGGCCACCACGTCGAGCAGATCGTCGAGCGTGCCGTTGCGACGCGAATCGAACTGTTCGAACGCGGCGATGTCGGAGTCGAAGACCGCGACCGCGAGCTCGATGCGGTCGGGGAAGTGGCGATACATGGTGCCGTGCCCCACGCCCGCGCGTTTGGCGATCTCGTTGAGAGAAGCGCCGAAACCTATCTCGGAGAACGCTTCTCGTGCGGCTCTGAGCAGAGCCTGGCGATTGGCGGGCGCGACGGCCGGGCCGCCACCGCTGCGGTATCGACTCGACACGGGCATCAGCGTAGTACCGTGAGGACCAATCCGGACGATACTGTCCGGATTGGTTCGACGGCCACCGGCGACGCTGCCGATGCTCGGGGGGTGGTTGGCGACGAAGGGACGCAACCACCCCCCGAGGGTCCCGGTGGGGCGGCAAACCGGGACGCCGCCGCCATGCCGGCGTCCGGCGCGCTCTGCAGGAAGAGCGGGTCCGGAACTGGTTGCGGGGCCGGCACGGGCGGCGAGTTCCGAAGAACTCGGCGCAACCGGACAATGCTGTCCGGTTGTCTGTGAGTCTGCTGCACGAAGTGCCGTGGCGTCAAGACCGAATCCATGATCGGCCCATGCGGCGCCTGGAGCGGGATGGTCACGGCGGGCTCCGATCTCGGCCGGGCGGCCGGTGATCCGGCCAGGCGAAACAGCTCAACTGTCAGTCTTACAGTTCGAGTAACGATACGCGTCTCAGGCGATCTTGGACAGGGTGGAAATCGTCGTCTCGCCGAGGCCACTACAGGAGGCTGCTCAATAGATCGAATCCGTCGTGCGCCTCGACCGCGGCCACCGCGCGTTCCACGCCCACCCGCGAGACGGCCAGGGGTTGCATCCGGTCCCCGGCTTCAGCGGTACACACCGCGGCGAGGAACAGTTCGGTGGTGGCCGCGCGGTATCCGGTCCACAGCCGGTCCGGGTCCACCGCGACCCCGCCCGCGGCCAGCCCATCCGCGTACCGCCCGACCAGCTCCCGCTCGGTCCGGCGCAACAGCTCGGGTTCGACCGAGGCGCAGGCGAAGTAGGCGACATCGCGGATGCCGGCCCCCGCGCGGGCGATCTGCCAGTCCAGCAGACCCGGCTCGGCGCCCACGAAGAAGAGATTGCCCAGGTGCGGGTCGCCGTGCGTCAGGGTGTGCGGCTGGGCCGCCCAGAACGCGTCGATCTCGTCGTCGCGCTCGTAGAACATCCGGCACTGCTTCTTGATATGCGCGGGGATCAGATCCGCGGTGTGGCCCTTGATGTCGCGCAGGAAGGCACGGCGAATGAGGTTGCCCAGCCGGATCTCGGCGGTGGTCCGCCGGGCCAGCGGGGCCAGATCGGTGTCGAAGCGGGCCGACTCCCAATACGTCGAGTGGAGTCCGGCCAGCGCGTCCACCACGGCGAATGCCTCGGTCTCGTCGAGTGATTCGCGCACCGTCCGGAATCGGGCGGCTCCGGAGAGGTCCTCCAGGATCAGGACGCTGCCGCGCTCGGCCGCGTCGATGCCGCCGAAGTGACAGCGCGGCACCCGCACCGGCGGCCGATCGCCCAGCGCCCGGTAGGCGAGAACTTCGCGCACGCCGAGCCCGAACAGGTTCAGCAGCACGTGCTGGGAGAAATCCCGCGGCGCCAGCTTTACGAACAGGGTCCGCGCGGTCGTGCCCGCCTCCCCGTCGATGGCGATGCGCACTCGCGCGGCCGTACCGGAATCCGCGTCGAGCACCCGGAATCCGCGAATCATGTCCGCGCCCTGGCCGAGTGCGGAGCGCAACCACTCGGTCGTCAATTCCTCCGCCCGGCGCGGGAGCCTGCCCCGGCCGCGGGTCCGCTCCAGTCCGGTGCGGATCGTCTCCCGCGCGATGCCGGCCAGGCCCAGTGTGGCATTCAACATCTACGATTCATCCTGCGTGTTCGGTTCCGGCGGGGGAGTGCGCATCGCCGCTCAGGCGACCAGGCTGTCGGGCTCCAGCGGTGCGAAGAACGCGCTCATGCCGCTGCCGCTCAACACGTCACCCAGGGCCGCGAAATCGTAAGTCTCGGGCTGGTTTCCGGACCCGCGGCCGAGCCGTGCCAGAACCTCGTGCTGCCCGTCGGACAGCAGCTCGGCGCGCAGGCGGGCGATGTCGTAGTCGACCGCGTCGCGGTATCGCTCGACGTAGGCGCACATCAGGTGCAGGCACAGTTGCTGGGCGGGCGTGGCCGGGTACGGGTCGAGCCCCCGGGCCAGCGTGGTCCTGGTCGAGTCGAAAGTCTGCGCGACGTAGTACATGAACACCGGTCGGGGGCTGTGCAGGATCCTTGCCCGAACACCGTCGGCGAGTGCGTCCGCCGCGGCGATCAACGCCTCGCGAATACGCGGCCGGATGAGGATGGAGGTGTCGTCGCTCATGATTTCTCCCGATAGCGACCATGTGATTCGCGCCGGGTGGCCGAGAATCGGACACCCCCGCGACCATCTATGGTATTAGAAACTGTAAGACAGGCAGTTGTCCCGTTCAAGGGATTCTCGCCGCGGTCGTATCCCGGAACCCCCTGTGCCGAGCGGAGTTCCGTCATCGAACAACAGGAGTGCTGCGCATGCCCGAGGTCATCGGATTCATCGGAACGGGCCAGATGGGCGAACCGATGGCGGCCCGGTTGCTGCGCGCCGGGCACGAGGTGGTGGTGTTCGCCCGCCGCACCTCGGTGCGAGAGCGGCTGCGCGCCATGGGCGCCGAAGTCGTCGACTCGGTGGCCGAGGCCGCGGTGCGCGGGCAGATCATCGTCGTGTGCGTCTACACCGACGAACAGGTCACCGAAGTGCTGGCGGGACCGGACGGCGTGCTCGCGCATGCCGCCCGCGACGCCTTGGTCGTCTCGCACACCACCGGATCCCCGTCCACCCTCCGCGATCTCGCGGCCGCGCACCCGGACGGGCCGGTGCTGTTGGACGGTCCGGTGAGCGGTTCGCCCGTGGACATCACCGAGGGCACGCTCACCGTGCTGCTCGGCGGGCCCGCACCGGCGGTCGCCACGGTCACCACGGTGCTGGGCGCGTACGCGAACACCATCGTGCCCACCGGCGAGCTGGGCAGCGCGCTGACGGTGAAACTGCTCAACAACGCCCTGTTCGCGGCCAACGCGCAATTGGCCACCACCACCGTGCGGGTGGGCCGCGAACTCGGTATCGCCGAGGACGATCTGCTGCGCGCGCTGCTGGTGTGCAGCGGGCGCAGTCACGCCGCGAGCACCATCCATACCGCCGGGGGGAGCGCCGGTTTCGAGCGCGTGGTGGTGCGGTATCTGCGCAAGGATGTCGCGGCGTGCTTCACCGCCGCCGCGGATCTGGGCATCGAGCTGGGTCCCCTGGCGGCCGCGATCGACGGCGGGCCGTTCGAGATGCGCTGAGGGTCGGCTCATGAGGGCCGCTGCACCGCGGGAGTCGCGACGCCCACCTGCACGCTCACCCGGTTCTGATAGAAGGCCAGGTGCCCGTGCAGGATCGCGACTTCCGGGTAGGGGTCCGGGTATTCCCAGGCGATGGGCTCGCTTCCGTCGATCTCCCGCCAATATCGCGCCTCGCCCTTGAACGGGCACCGTGAGGTTCCGACCGCGGCCTCGAGCAGATCGAAGCGCACGTCCGCGGCCGGGAAATAGAAGACGATGCCGTGATCCTGTTCGGCCACCAGCAGTGCCGTGGCCGATTCGGCGAGCACCATGCCGTCCAGGGTCGCGCGGACCACGTTGCGCACGCGGCTGACGTCCACCCGGTAGTCGGGCCAATCGACGTATCCCGAATCCATCACGCCTCCCTTTCGCCGGACCGGTGTTCCCGGCCCGATGTCGTTCACAAACGCGTCCCCGAATCCGGTGCGCCCGAGGCGGGAAAGGCCCGCACCATGGCGTGCACACCGTAGGAGGCGACGATCGCGCCCTGCTCGGTGTAGATCCGTCCTTCGCTCTGGGCGTGCCCGCGCCCGGCGTACACCACGCGGGTCGCGTACAGCAGCCATGCGCTCACGTTGGCCTCGTCGTGAAAGGTGATCGTGGCCATGGTGATTCCGGTGGAGATCGAATGATGCGCCATGGCCTCGCTGAACCCGGGGTGCGGGCGCAGCGCGGCGGCGACGGTCCAGTGCGTCGTCGACTGCGCCAGCAGCGCGGCGTGCAACTCCGGCCGATCCGGCGACTGCCGGAATCGGGTCCACACGAACAATTCCGGCGGGCCGGTCTGCTCGCGATACGGGTCGTAGGCGTCGTCCACCACCCGCATGTCCCGGCCGCGCACGACGCCGCCGGGAATGTCGAGCGGGCGCAATCGGTGCGGCGGGGTGACCTCCGGCATGGGCAGCGCCGAGCGGATCAGGTCGGGCGTGTCCGCGTCCAGCAGGACAACCCCGGCCGCACATTGCTTTCCGGCCTGGATCACGCGCGCCTGCACGGTCGACAGGGTCCGTCCGGCGTGGGGAACCTCGAGGGCCACCGACAGCGGCGCGTCATGGGTGGCGACGCGCGAGAAGACCATCGACACCGAGGTGACCCGTTGCCCGGGAACGGCTTTGGCCGCGGCGACGACGGTGGTGCCCAGGAGCTGTCCGGCCTCCACGACGTTGCGTTCGGTGGGGCCGTGGGCCGGGGCGAGGTAGCGGCCGCCGGGTTCGGGGCGCACATCCATCAACCGCAGCAGTTCGGCCTGATCCCACTCCCGGGTGGGGGAGTCCGCACCGGCCGGCGGTGCGGACCGGGAACGGCCCGCCATGGCACTCCTCGCTCCGAAGTTCGGCGAATGAATATCGGATTCTCATTCGTGAGAATAACATATCCATTCGGGTGCGCCCGCGGGTCGAGCCGCCCCTGACATCGATGCGCCCCGCGCATCGTTCGGTGCCGGATATGGGAGATCGTCGAATGCGCAAGGTGCCAACGGATCTGGTGGAGCGATATCTGTCGCAAGGGTGGTGGACCGACGAATCGCTGGGTGAACTGCTGGCCCGGGGCCTGGCCGCGGCCCCCGAGCAACGCTTCGAGGTGCATTCGGAGACGCGACCGTGGTCCGGCCGGGTGTGCGAGGTCGAGGCCGTGGCCCGGCGCCTGGCCGCCGGGCTCTCCGCCCGGGGCGTGAAAGCCGGGGACACGGTCGCCTTCCAGCTCCCCAACTGGATGGAGGCCGCGGCGACGTTCTGGGCCTCGGCGCTGCTGGGCGCGGTGGTGGTGCCGATCGTGCACTTCTACGGCCGCAAGGAAGTCGGGTACATCCTCGAGACCACCCGGCCCAAGGTGTTCATCACCATCGAGCGGTTCGGCGCGCTCGAATTCGACCCCGCCGTCTACGCCGGCGTGCCGATCGTCGGCGTGGTCGGCCGCGACTTCGACGACCTGCTCGCCGATGAGCCGATGACGGGCGTGGCGGCCGTGGACCCGGACGCGCCCGCGCTGATCGCGTTCACCTCGGGCACGACCCGCGATCCCAAGGGCGTCATCCACTCCCATCGCACCCTGGGCTTCGAGACCCGGCAGCTCGGCGGCCACTACCCGGACGACTTCGGCCCGCAGCTGACCGCCGCGCCCGTCGGGCACTTCATCGGCATGGTCAACGCCCTGCTCATCTCGGTGCTGAACGCCGCGCCGATCCACCTGCTGGACGTGTGGAATCCCGAACGCGCGCTGGCCTTGATGAGCGAATTCGGCGTGAACGTGGCGGGCGGCGTGCCGTACTACATGACCAGCCTGATCGACCACCCCGACTTCACCCCCGGTCACCTGCGCTACATGCGCTACGCGGGCATGGGCGGCGCACCGGTTCCGGCGGCGGTGACCACCCGCTTGACCGACCTGGGCATCACCGTCTATCGCTCCTACGGCAGCACCGAGCACCCGTCGGTGACCGCGTCCAAACACACCGCCGCACTGGGCAAGCGGCTGTACACCGACGGGGATCCCATGCCCGGGGTCGAGATTCGCCTCACCGCGGAGGGGGAGATCCTGAGCCGGGGCCCGGACCTGTGCCTGGGCTACACCGACGCCGAACTCACCGACCGCGCCTTCGACGCCGAAGGCTGGTATCACACCGGCGATATCGGCGTCCTGGACGCGGACGGATATCTGAGCATCACCGACCGCACCACCGATCTGATCATCCGGGGCGGGGAGAACATCAGCGCGGTCGAGGTCGAGGAGGTGCTGCTGGGCCTGCCCGCGGTGGCCGAGGCCGCCGTGGTCGCCGCGCCGGATGCCCGGCTGGGCGAGCACGCCGCGGCCGTGCTGCGGCTGCGCCCCGGTCTGGACGCGCCGACCCTGGACGAGGTTCGCGCGCATTTCGCCGATCGCGGTCTGGCCAAACAGAAGTGGCCGGAGGAGGTGCGGGTGGTGGCCGACTTCCCGCGGACGCCCAGCGGCAAGGTCCAGAAGTTCCGCCTGCGGCAAGACATTGCCTCCGAACAGCAGTGAGAATACTATTCTCAGTGAAGCAAAGGAGATTCTCATGACCAAGGTCGATCTGCCGTACCAGTTGTTCGACGCCGACAATCACCTGTACGAGACCGAAGAATCGCTGACCCGGTACCTCCCCAAGGAGTACGAGGGCGCGATCAAGTACGTGGAGATCAACGGCCGCAAGAAGATCGCCGTGCTGGGCCAGATCAGCGAGTACATCCCCAACCCCACGTTCGACTACGTCGCGGCGCCCGGGGCCATGGAGGATTACTTCAAGAACGGCAACCCCGAGGGCAAGAGCAAGCGCGAGATCTTCGGCCGCGCCATCCCGGCGCACGACGCCTTCCGCAATCCCGAAGCGCGCCTGAAGGTCATGGACGACCTGCAATTGCACCGCGCGCTCATGTTCCCCACCCTGGCCAGCCTCATCGAAGAGCGCATGCGCGACTACCCGGATCTCATTCACGCCGTGGTGCATTCGCTGAACCGGTGGATGCTCGACGACTGGGGCCAGAACGGCAACTTCGTGCACTCGGACCGCATCTTCAACGTGCCGGTGATCAGCCTGCCGATCGTGGAGAAGGCGATCGAGGAGCTGGAGTGGTGCGTCGAGCGCGGCGCCAAGGCGATTCTGGTGCGCCCGGCGCCGGTTCCGGGCCTGCGCGGCATGCGGTCGTTCGCGCTGCCGGAGTTCGATCCGTTCTGGAAGAAGGTCGTCGAGCACGATGTGCTGGTCACCATGCACTCCTCGGACTCGGGCTACTCGCGCTACGGCGCGGAGTGGGACGGCAACAGCCTCGAGATGCTGCCCTTCCAGACCAACACGTTCCAGATGACCATGGCGTGGCGGCCGGTCACCGACGCCGTCGCCTCCTGGGTGTGTCACGGTGCACTGTTCCGGTTCCCGGAACTCAAGATCGCGGTCATCGAGAACGGCTGCTCGTGGCTCGCGCCGCTGCTGGAGACGCTGCACGACACCCACAAGAAGGCGCCCGAGGGCTTCGATTTCAACGATCCGGTCGAGGCCCTCAAGCGCAGCCTGTACGTCAGCCCGTTCTGGGAGGAGGACCTGCAGGCCACCGCGGACATGATCGGCGCGGATCACGTGCTGTTCGGCTCGGACTGGCCGCACCCGGAGGGCCTGGCCGAACCGGCGCGCTACATCCACGAGATCAAGGACATGACCCTGGCGGATCAGAAGCTGATCATGGGCGGCAATCTGGCGCGCCTGCTCAACGTATGAGCGTCCGGGCCGGGCGGCCGGTGCCGCCCGGCCCGGATCCGGGGTCAGCGCGGAAAGCCGGTGATCACCGAATCACCGAACGCGGTCAGGGTTTTCGGGTCCGCGAAATCGGCGAACCAGACGTAGAAGCGCTCCGCGCCACGATCGGCGAGTTCGGTGAAATGCGCGCGCAGGCGTTCGGCGTCGGCGCACACCAGGCCGCCGCCCAGGTAGCCGAATCGGCGTTCGGCCCGCTCGCGCACCGAGTTCTCGTCCGCGCCCGGGGCGATGAACGCCACCATCTGCTGAATCGAGACGCGGGCCGGGCCCACCCGGCCGGCCAGCTCGGTCAGCCGATCCAGGTGTGTCGCGGGCAGATTCCACCAGGTCGCGTGCTCGCGCGCGAGGTCGAGTATGCGCGGCCCGGTGCCGCCGATGACGAGCGGAATCGGCACTGACGGGTGCGGCGGCAATTCTGGTTCCGATGCCGGATCCCAATACCCGGCCAGCAGGTCGATCGTCTGCTTCATCCGTGTATGCCGCTGTGCGGCAATCGCTTCGGTGATGCCGAACTGCACGAGCTCGGCGGGTACCGAACCCGAGCCGAGTCCGAGTTCGAATCGCCCGCCGGTCGCCTCCTGCAGGGTCACCGCCTGTTTGGCCAGCAGGGCCGGATGCCGGAACGCGTCGCACAGCACCAGGTGCCCGATCCGCAGGCGGCGGGTGCGCGCGGCCACCCAGGTCGCGATCGTCATGGCCTCCCACAGTGGCTGGGCCGGTGCGCCCGGGGCCACGAGGTGATCGATGAAGGCGATCCCGTCGAATCCGGCGTCCTCGGCGGCCAGCGCCCGATCGACGACATCGGTTGTGCTCATCCGGATTTGGGGCAGGAACAGGAACCATTCGGCCATCGGTCACATCCTCGGCGGCGGGAGACGGCCGCAACCACCCGGCCGCCGGGAAATTGTATTTCCCATTTGAGAGAATGCCATATACGTCGAGCGAAAGGCCGATCGGATGCACCTGCACGTGACCTCCACCCCCTACCCGGACCGGGTCGACGAATTCGATCGCTGGTACTCCGAGGTGCATGTCCCCGACATGCTCGCCGTCCCGGCGGTGAAGTCCTGCAGCCGCTTTCGGCTCACCGACCCCGACGGTCCGGTTCGGTTCCTGGCCGTCTACGCGGTGGACGGCGACGACCCGGCCGCGCTGCTGGCCGAACTCGGGGCGTGCGCCGCGGACGGCAGGATCCGCCCCGGCACCGCCTCGGACCCGACCGCCACGCGCATCGAATTCTGGAAATCCTGGGACGCGCCGAGCGCCGAGGCCGCGCCTCGGGCGGGCGCGCACGCCGACCCGGGCCCGGAGAATTCCGGGGCGCTGTAGTGCACGCCCGCCGCGCACAGCGGGCCGATCGAATCGGATCGACGCGGTCATTCCGTGTCGTGGACGCGGGTGCACCGCCCCGCGTGCGGGCCCGCGCCGGACAGCCCGCCTCACCCGGCGGCGGGACCGATCGCGCCGCTCTCGCGCAGCCGGGCCACCGCGCCGGCGTCGAAGCCCAAGTGCGCCAGCACCGCATCGGTGTGTTGACCCAGCGCCGGGATGGCGCCCATCGGCGGCTGCCAGCCGTCGATGATCGGGGGCGGCAGCAGCGCGGTGACCGGACCTGCCGGGGTGTCGATCGAGCGCCAGCGTCGCCGGGCGCTCAGGTGCGGGTGCGCGATCACATCGCTGGGCCGGTTGTAGCGCGAGTTCCCGATGCCCACGGTGTCCGCGTCGGACTGAATCCGGGAGATGTCGTGTCGCGCGGTCCATTCCGTGATCGCGGCATCGAGTTCGGCGCGATGCCGCACGCGACCGGCATTGCTCGCGAAGCGAGCGTTCTCGGCCAGGTCGGCACGGCCGATCAGGTCGCGGGCCAGCCGCTGCCATTCGCGGTCGTTGGTCGTCCCGAGCACAACCGTGTGCCCGTCGGCGGTGGGGTAGGCCCCGTACGGCGCGACGGCGGGGGAGCTCATGCCCAGGGGCTGCTGATCGGTTCCGGTGTGCCGGGTGTAGTTCAGCGCGTATCCCATGAGTTCGGCGGCGGTGTCGAACAGGCTGACCGCGGCCGCGCCCGAGGTGGCCACGGCGCCGGGGGTGTGCCTGCCGCACAGCATGGCCATGATCGTCAGTGCGGCGTACAGACCCGAGCACACGTCGGCGATCGGCGGCCCGGGTTTGGCGGGTGCGTCCGGCTGCCCGGTGACCGCGCAGACGCCCGCCTCGGCCTGAATCAGGAGATCGTAGGCGCGCTTGTGGGACAGCGGACCACCGGAGCCGTATCCGTCTATGGCCATGGTGATCAGCTCGGGATAGCGCGAACTCAGCTCGGCGGGACCCAGCCCCAGGGCATCGATCGCCCCCGGGGCGAGATTGGACACGAAGACGTCGGCCTCGCCGAGCAGGCGATGCACGACCGCCATGCCCGCGGGATCCTTGAGATTGACCGTGACCGATTCCTTGCCGCGATTGGCCCACACGAAATGCGCGGCCAGGCCGTTCACCACGTCGTCGTAATCCCGGGCGAAGTCACCGCCGCGCGGGTTCTCGATCTTGATGACCCGCGCGCCGAAATCGGCCAGCGTGCGCGTGCACATCGGCGCCGACACGGCCTGCTCGAGCGTCACCACCGTGATCCCGGAAAGCGGGCCGGTGACCGGCGCGGGCGAATCGTTCGCAACCATGGCGATTCCTTTCGACTCCAGGAACGACCCTGGCCATAGCCATAATGAATGGTTAACAGTAAAGCCGACTATAAATCACGCCGGTACCCACACACAATCACCTGTTCAGCGAACTGGCAACGCACACAACGGAGTACACATGACCGCCACGCATCGACCGGTGCCCTCCCTGACGCCCGAGAACGAATTCTTCTGGACCTCCGGCGCGGACGGCAAACTCCGGATCCAGGATTGCCGAGGGTGCGCTGCTCTCATTCACCCGCCGCAACCGGTCTGCCGCTACTGCCACGGCGAGGACATGGGCGTGCGGGAGGTGTCCGGGCGCGCGACCCTCATCGGGTTCACCGAGAACCATCGCTTCGCCCTGCCCGGCCTGCCCGCGCCCTACGTGGTCGCGCAGGTGGCGCTCGAGGAGGACCCGCGGGTTCGCCTGACCACCAACGTGATCGAGTGCGCGGCGGCGGATCTGTCGCTGGGCATGGCGATGGAGGTCGTCTTCGAACAGGTCGATCGGGTGTGGCTGCCGCTGTTCCGGCCCGGCGGCGGTGCGCCCGCGCCGCTACCGGCGGACGAGATCGAACCCGCAGCGTTCCGGGAACACGTGCGGCCCATGGCGACCCGCGAGAAGTTCGAGGACAGGGTCGCGCTGACCGGAATCGGCATGTCGCCGATCGGCCGTCGCCTCATGGTGAATCCGCTCTCGCTCACCGTGCAGGCCGCCAAGGCGGCGGTCGCCGACGCCGGGTTGCGCCTCGAGGACATCGACGGCCTGTCCACCTATCCGGGCCCGGGACTGCCCGGGCCGTTCGGCGAGGGCGGCGTCACCGCGCTGGAGACGGCGCTGGGCATCCGGCCCAGCTGGTACAACGGCGGTCTGGACACCTTCGGCCCCGGCGGATCGGTGATCGCGGCGATGCTCGCGGTCTCGGCCGGTCTGGCCCGGCACGTGCTGTGCTTCCGCACCGTGTGGGAGTCGACGTACGCGGAACTGATTCGCGCCGGCCGGATTTCGGCGCCCGCGCCGCGTGCCGAGGGCTGGATCGCCCCGTTCGGGGCCACCTCGGCCGCGCACACCCTCGCCCAGAACGCGCAGCGGCACTTCCACCGCTACGGCACCGACCGCGAGACCCTGGGCTGGATCGCGCTCAACCAGCGTGCCAACGCGGCCCTGGAACCGACCGCGATCTACCGTGATCCGCTGACGATGGACGACTACCTCGGCGCCCGGCCGATCACCACGCCGTTCGGCCTCTACGACTGCGACGTCCCCTGCGACGGGTCGGTCGCGGTGATCGTCTCGGCTCGCGAGACGGCGGCGGATCTGGCGCAGCCGCCGGTCCTGGTGGAGGCGGTCGGCACCCAGATCATCGAACGCCTGGCCTGGGATCAGAGCACCCTCACCCACGAGCCGCAGGTGCTGGGCCAGGCCGCGCACATGTGGTCGCGCACCAGCCTGCGGCCCGCGGACGTCGATGTCGCCGAACTCTACGACGGGTTCACCTTCAACTGCCTGTCGTGGATCGAGGCACTCGGGTTCTGTGGCATCGGCGAGGCGAAAGACTTTCTCGCACACGGCAAGAACATCGCCCGCGACGGCGTGCTGCCGCTCAACACCCACGGCGGCCAGCTCTCGCACGGCCGCACCCACGGTATGGGACTGATCCACGAGGCCGTTCTCCAGCTGCGCGGCCAGGGCGGTCCGCGTCAGATCCCGGATGCCCGCGTGGCGGTCACCAGCAGCGGCGGGCTGACCCCGAGCGGGGTGCTGCTGCTGCGCGCCGATCGCTGACTCAGCTGGCGAGCGCGCCCGCCATCGCCCCCAATTGCCCCAGGGTGCAGTCCAATTGCTGATGGCTGTGCTTCTCGACCAGCGGGGCGTCCTGCCCCTTCAGGGTCGTCCCGGTCAGTACGACGCTGGCGGTGACCTCGGTGCCGTGCTCGCACTCGGTCAGCCAATAGGTGAGGTCGCAGTGCACGCCGGAGCGGGCGGTGCCGTACAGCCGGACCTTGCGGGGCTCGTCGAGTTTCGCGACGACCCACTCGATCTCCTCGACCATTCCGTACAGCAGGATCTCGCAGGTGAACCGCGCACCCTCCTCCAGCCGCTCGGGCGGGGTGGTGAGGAACTCCTTGTGGGTCGCGACCCAGTGTTCCCACGTCGCCGGGGTGGTGATCGTGGCGAACAGTGCCTCGGGTGTACCCGGGACTTCCCGTGAAATGACGATGGTGCGCACAGCTGCTCCTCGGAGTAGTTCGATGCAGCGGTCGGCCAGTCGCCGATGACTGTGTCCCGCAACGTGTTCGGATCATCGACTGACTCCCCCGAGCCGATGCGGGTGATCTTGACACACCGGAAACGGGAGTTCAAGGCCGGGTTTTTGGTGCGCGAACAAATGAAATCTCATTCGTAAGAATGGCTTTCGCAATAGTGCGAAAGCCCAAGAATTGGGGTCCGCGGACGCCGATCGCCCAGCTGCCAAGGCAGCTGAACGACCGTGAAAATTTTCTTCTAGTTCTCGGGCGACCCCGGTGCGGATCCGAGTTCCAGCGCTTCACCGGCGCTGCCGCTCGACGCGTCCCGGGCCGTACCCTGCTTCGAGCCGTCGCCGACGAATCCCGAGCCGAGAGTGCTGCCCGCGACCGGGGTTGCCAGAATGCCGTTGCTGCCGGCCGATCCCAGCCCCGAGCCGGTGTCCCCGGATCCGGAACCGCCGTTGTCCGCGATCGATGCGGCGGGGTTCGCCGCCGCGACCGTGGCCGGATCGCTGCTGCCCGCCGAGCCGGTGTAGGCGCTCTCGGCAGGATGTGTTGGGACGGTGGACCGTCCGGGAAGAGTGCGGGGGCCACGCCGCCGTGGGAGCAGCCGGTCATGGCCCCGGACCGGCGTCTCCGGTGTCCGCTGCCCGAGTGCCGGTCGGTGACGTCAGCGCGCGGGGAGAGGGATGGCGCTTCCATGGATCGCGCCGGGTTCCGAGGAAGTATTGCAGCCCGGCGGGTATTGCCGCCCAATACTTTTCGCGCCTCGTACACCGTTGCCGCGAAACCGCGTTCGGCGAGTTCGTGAGCAGCTGTCATGCTGGCCGGGCCTGCGCCGAAAATGGCCACGGATTTCCCGGGAGAGTGGCCCCGGCTCGCCGGCCTTTTCCGGGTGCGCCCGATTTTCCCAGGGCCGCCGCGCCGGGGCCGACCGCCGCGGCCGTTTTCATGAACGAGCGCCGCGATTGCGGCGGTAACCGGTTGTCTTGCACCTTGGCCTCCCGACCAATCGCCCCGGAGTGGGCGACCTAGCGCCCGTGGTCTGTTCAATGCGTCGAGCCAATATGTTAACAATTATTCTGGCCTGAAACGGAGGTCAAGCAAGTCTGTATCAGATCACAAAAAGTGTCTTGAGCGGCCAATATGGGAGAATCCTTACGAACGAGCCGCAGCTGTGGAGTCGTAACTAATTACCGCGTATTTCAGAGAAACGTTGTGCGATACCGGCGTTGCGTGTCAAGCTACACCCCACAATCCGGTGGCCTCTGGCCGCCGGGACGGAGCACGTGCCGCACGGTGAAAGCGCTGTGCGACAGCAGAATTCGTGGTGGAGTATGGACCAATTTTCCGAATCGGCAGATATGCCAGCGTATCTCGGGGAAACTATCGAAGAATTGGTCCTTGCGCAGAGTGTCATCGTAGGTCGATGCTGTGCCGAGTTCGCGACCGCGATGATGGCCGGACCGCCCGCTTCGGGCGAAGTGGAATTGAACCGTTTTGCATTCTTGGTGGCCGAATGGGCCCGCGCCGGTGTGCGGCTCGAATCGATCCAGCACGCCATTCACGCCGGATTCGGTACCGCACTGCGCGAACTCGCCGCCCATACCGGACCGTCCGAGTTCCCGGGCTTCACCGCCGATGCCGACCGCGCCGTCACCCTGCTCGGCCGGGCGACCACCACCGTGTCGCTGGTATATCTCGCCGAACTGGAGAACGTGCTGCGCGAGCGCCGCGGAATCGAGGACGCGGTCGCCGCCGCGCTGCTCGCCGGACATGGCGCCGACGCGTTGGCCCGCGAATGCGGAATGCGGATAGCCGAGTCGTACTGCGTTCTCGCGCTGCGCATTCCCGCTGATTCCTCCGGGCCGGACCATGTCATGCTCGATACCGCCCGGCAGGCGGCGGGGAGATTGCAGCGCGAGCTCGCCACCCGCCGCACGGACGGCATCCTGACCCTGATCGGTTCCGGTGGCGGCACCGTGCTGATTCCGAGCCCGACCGCCGTCGCCGGCGACCTGAACGGTTTCCTGGCCGGGCTGACCGGCGTGGCCGGGGTCCCGCTGACTGCGATATGCGCGCCGTCAGCGGTGCGCGACATCCCCGATGTCGCCGGGCGCGCGCACGAGCTACTGAATCTGATCCAGCAGGTGCGCAGTGCCCCGGGCCTCTATCGTTTCGAAGACTTCGCCCTGGAGTACCAGCTGACCCGCCCCGGACCCGCTCGCCGTCTGCTCGCCACCCTGCTCGACCCGCTCGATCCGTATCCGGACCTGCTGGAAACCCTGCGCGTACACCTGGCCAACGAGCTCAATCGCCGCCGCACCGCACGCCAGCTCCACATCCACGCCAACACCATCGACTACCGGCTGCAGCGCATCAAACAGCTCACCGGGCTCGACCCGGCCGTGCCCTCGGCGCTGTGGCACCTGCGTTCGGCCCTCATCGCCCGCAGTTCGGAGACCTGACGCGGCCCGCGTCGCCGCTCATGATCGCTGGGCGGTGTTGCGGGGCTGCGCGTTTTCCCGGTCCCGGTGTCCGAGGTCGATGATTTCGGGCCCGGGGTACTCCGAGTACAGCTCCTCGATGTCGTCCTCGTAGCAGCGTTCGATGGCGTGCCGGCGCATCGAGTTCTTCGGCGTGAGCTGTTCGGACCCGGGCTCCCAGTAGTGATCGAGCAGCAGGAATCGCTTGATCTGCTCCGGGCGCGAGACCAGCCGGTTGCCCGCGAGCACGGCCTCGAGGACCTGCCGGCGGATGCCCGGCCGGGCGCAGAGGATCTCGACGTCGGCGACCCGCACCCCGGACGCCGCGCAATCCGCCGCGATCGCCTCGCGGTCCAGGGCCACCAGCGCGGTCAGATAGGGCCGGCCGTCCCCGATCACCATCACGTGCCCGATCAGGAAAGAGGCTGCGACGATGCCGCTTTCGATGCAGGCCGGGGCGATGTTCTTCCCGGTGTCGTTGATGATCATCTCGCTGCTCCGCCCGATGATGCGGAGATTTCCGTCGGCGTCCAGCGTGCCGAGGTCGCCGGTCGCGAGCCAGCCGTGTGCGTCGATGGCCGCTGTGCTCGCCACCAGATCGCCGCGGTAGCCCCGCATGACCATCGGGCCGCGGACCATGATCTGCCCGTCGCGGTCGAGTTTGATCTCCGCTCCGGGGATCGGCGTCCCGACCGAGCCGAGCGCGGGGGTGGATCGGGTCGTCGCGGTGCTGACGCCCGCGGCTTCGGAGAGCCCCCATACCTCGGTGATCTCGATGCCCAGTGCCTGGAAGTACTCGAGCACCTGGACCGGAATCGGCGCTGCGCCCGAGGCGGCGAACCGGAGCTGATCCAGACCCAGCTGCTGCCGTATCCGGGCGAGCACCAGGCGATCTGCCACCCGTCGCCGCACGTGCTTCCGTAGCCGGCCGAGGCCGCGCGGGGCTTCCGCGTGCGCGGCGTGGCCGCCGACCTCGAATGCCCACCGCGCCAGCGCTTGTCGGCTGCGCTTGGGCTCGCCCTCGATGCGGGTCTCGATGGCGGCCCGGGCTTTCTGCCAGATCTGCGGTACCCCGAACAGGATGGTGGGACGTGCGTCATGAAGTGCCGCGGACAGGTGGTGGGGGTCGGCGACCGAGGTTACCTGTAGTCCCCAGGCGAGCCCGCCGTAGTGCGCGGTGACCCTGTCCGCGATGTGTGCCGCGGGGAGATAGGACACGATCCGATCATCGGGTCCGGCGCGCAGTTGTTCGCTCACCCCCGCGAGCTGGGCCAGGATGTTCGAATGGGTGAGCTCGACGCCCTTGGGCGCGCCGGTGGTGCCGGAGGTGTAGGTGATGGTGGCCAGATCGTCGGGCCGCACCAGCCGCCAGGTCGCCTCGAAGTCGAAACCCTGTGCCGGAGCGCGTATCAGGCGCTTCAGGGGCAGCACTCCGGGGCCGACGTAGTCCACGCAGATGATGTGGGCGAACGTGATGCCTGCCTTGGCGATGCGCGGTAGGAACTGCCGTTCGGTGACGATGACCCTGTTCCCGGCGTTCGCGCAGACGTAGGCGATCTGCTCCGGCGGCAGGGTGTTGTAGATGGAGAAGGGGGTGGCTCCCACGTGCAGCGCGGCGGTGTCGATCAGATGGAACTCCGGGCGATTGGTCAGCATGATCGCCACCGTGTCGCCGAATCCGACACCGAGCGTTGACAATCCGGCGGCGATTCGCCGTACGCAATGTCCGTACTGCTGCCAGGTGAACTCGCGGCCACCGCCGGGGATGCGCAGTGCGACCGCCTCGGGCCGGATCGACAGTGTTGCCTGGAACGCGGCCGGGAGTGTCCACACGGTGTGTCCCCGCGCATGCTCGAACCCGAAGAATTCGCTGATGTGGTGCATCGATGCCCCTCGGTCCGCAACCTGCTCACTACAGAATCAACGGTAACGTGCTAGTTGCCACCGAGGTGCTGGAATGCGAGATTTCTAGGGCGATTACCAGCAAAGATGTGCGGGTTCCGTTCAGGTCGATGTGATCTCGCACATCTACATGCCGGGAATGCAGGATAACTTAGTTGTCCGCGTGCGACGGTTGGCTCCGGTCGCCACGGCCCAGCTCGGTTTCGAGGGCGGTGATGACCAGCGTCAGTTCGAAGTCGAATTGCCCGTCGGGGAGCGGCTGCGTGCTGCGGGTGTTCGCCACCCGGGACAGCAGCGAAAACTGTTCGTGCGCGGTGTCGTTCAAGGCTCGGAGAATGTCTCCGGCCTGCTGCGTGCCCGAGCCCGGGGCCGCGTTGTGCGTTTCGTGCGCTGCGGCCTGGGCCAGCCGGGCGACCAGTGTGATGGTTCGCCCGGCGTCGTCGACGGCGAGACCGGCGTCGACCAGCGCACGAAGGGTTTGCTCGATGATCCCCAGAGCCGCCATGTCGGTCATGCCCTCGAATCGGGCGTAGGAGATCAGGGCGCCGACGCTGAGGAAAGCCTCCCGCATCGCACGGGCACAGGATCGCAGCACGCCGCGCCAGTCGGGATCGGAGCGCAGATCCACTCGGCGGAAAGCGGATTCGAACGCGTCGAGGGCGACGAGTTCGAGCAGGCCGTGCCGATCGCTGACGTAGTAGTTCAGCGCCTTGCGGTCCACCCCGAGCGCGTTCGCGACCGCCTGCATGGTGACGGCTTCCGGCGCCAGCCCGCGCGCGGCCGCGAGAATCCGCTCGCGGTCGATCTTGTTCGGGCGTCCCCTACCGCGGGATTCGGTCACGAACGGTCATTGTGCCCGCACTATCCCGCGCGGCAGGGGCAGGGGTAGATCGACGTAGGTGACGATGCCCGGTTCGGCCCGCACGACCGCGGGGATCGCGTGGATGGGCGGCATCGCCGTCATGATGTGCCCGAGAACCATGAAGTCGGCGATGGTTTCGGCCTCGAAGTCCGCGGGCGGCAGGAATCCGACGGTCATGTTCACGGTGGGGCGGCCGTCGACGGTGATCTTCCAGCCGTCGCCGTCGAGTTTCCAGTCGGGGTCCAGGGTCTGGCCCTTGCGCCAGCGCACGGTGAGCTCGACGACGGTCGCGTCACCGACGCGTCCCTGCCAGTTCACGAATACCCCGGCGACGCAGCCCTTCTCGATGGTCCACGAGCCGAGGTCCAGATCCGCTGTGGTCTGGGCGTATTCGGCGACGCAGCGCACCTCGTCGAGCTCGGTGCCGAGCGCGGCGGCGACCAGACGCACGGCTTCACCGAAGATCGCCGTCCCGTGTTCGGCGGCGGCGGCGAGGCTGGGATCGTCCATCCGACGGCCGAATCCGACGGGCCGCTCGGTCGCGGGGGAGTCGTAGAAGGTGGTGTCCGCGGACTCGGCGATGGTTATCTTGTCGATCCGGTCGCAGGCGGTGCCCGCGACGATGGCGAGCAGTTGGGCGAACCCCGGGCTGACTCCGGAGCCGAACATCGTCGACCCGCCCTGTTCGCAGGCCCGCTCGATGCGCTCGCGGTCGGCCGCCAGGTTGTGCCCGGTGATGAACGAGGCCGTCGACACCACGTTCACGCCCGCCGACAGGATCGACACCAGCTCCTCGGTGTCGGACCACATCGGGTTGTAGACAACGCAATCGGGTTTCAGCGCGAGCAGCGCGTCGACGTCGTCGGTGACGACCACGCCCGCGGTCGGCCCGCCGACGAGCTCGCCGACGTCGCGTCCCACCTTGTCGGGCGACCAGGCGAAGCAGCCGACGAGTTCGAGATCGGGGTGCGCGAGCAGCGCCCGCGCGGAACTGGTGCCGACATTTCCCGTCGTCCACTGGACGATCCGATAGGGAGTCGATGACATGGGGAACCTCATTCGCTCGGCGGCCGGGACCGCCGGCCGAACTCCTGCCTACACCCGAATCGAACTCGCCCGCAGGCTTTTCGGCGATTATTCCCCCATAGGGAAAAATACCTCCGCCTGCGCGGACTCCTCGCCGGCCCGCAACGGCACCGCCGCCAACCCGCCCCAGCACAGGGTGACGACACCGGCCACGGCATCGGCTTTGGGCATGCTCCGCCCGGTGTCGAGCCAGTAGCGCGCCGCGAACTGGCTGGCCCCGACCAGCCCCGACGCCATCAGATGCGCCTGCACGGGGGAGAGGTCGGAGTCGTGCGCGATCGCGGCGGTCACCGCGTTGACGCACGCGTCCGTGGCTCGCCCGATCCGCCACTGCACGGACGGCTCGTTCGACAGGTCGGGATCGAGCACGAGCCGGAATCCGGCCGGTTGCTGGTCGGCGAAGTCGAAGTAGGCCTGCACGGCAGCCTGCACGCGGTACCGGTTGGTCGCGTTGGAGTACAGCGCCCGCTCCACCGACTGCGTCAGGTTGTCGATGTGTTCCTGCAGCACGACCAGATACAGCTCGAGCTTCCCCGAGAACTGCCGATACACAATGGGTTTGCTCCACCCCGCCAACGCCGCGATGTCGGTCATGGTGGCGGCGTGATACCCGGCGGAGTCGAAAAGCGTACTGGCTGCGCTGATCACCTGCTGCCTCCGCAACGCCCGCCGCATCCGGGCCGCGGTCCCCCGCGAAGGCGGCACTTCCTCGTGGTGGTCCACCAGCTCAGCCGTCATGTTTCGACCTCCGTCGCGAGATACCCGTTTCCGGGGAACGTTCCCCGAGGCGTAAGGAGGAGCGACGTTGATCTCGATCGCCGGTACGTGCGTTCTTCATTGTAGAAAGGCGAACAGTATTGGCAACGTGAGCGAAATCGCTTGAACTACAACCGTCTTTGAGGTTTGGCTGCGGGTGGCTTCAGTATGGGTGAATCACCGCGGGTTTGCTGGAGACCGTGGGTTGGGTGTCATGGTCAGTGCCTGCGGCACGGCTGTGAATGCGGCATCCAGTTCGGCCGCGAGGGTTGACGTGCCCGGCCGGGTGCTCCAGGTGTCGAGTGCGCGGTGGAAGGCCGCGACGAGGATATCGAGAGCCAGGCGGGGACGCTGGTCGGTGCCCGGGTCGAGGTCGTAGCGTTCGGTCAGGATCGTCAGGGCATCCCCGATGGTGCGGTCGCAGAATTGCAGGTTGTGTGCGGCCATGGCCGGGGTGGCCGCGGCGAGGAGGTGACTCCGGGCAGCGCGATCGGCCCAGTCGGCGGTGCTCACCCGGTCGAGTGCGGCGAGCAACGCGTCCTGTAGGGCCTGTAGCAGAGAGCCCGTGGCGGGTTCGCGGTCGGCGATTTCGGTCAGGAAGACGGCCCACAGGTCCTGCAGGGGCGCCATGGCGACGTCTTCTTTGCTGGTGAAGTTTCGGAAGAAGGTTCGCTTGGAAACCTCGACGGTGTCGCAGAGTTCGTCGAGGGTGGTGTTGTCGAAACCGCGGGCGGTGAACAACTCCAGCGCGGTGTCGATCAGTGCCTTCCGCGTGCGTAGTTTCTTGCGTTCGCGCAGCGGCAGCCGGTCGGTCGCAGCATCAGCCATGGTCACCAGCCTAGCCAACATCGGCCGGTTAGCGGCTATTGCCTATTGACAGCTTTTGCCACTGAGTGGCACATTGTGGTTCGTCGTCGCTCCCGACGGTGTCCGTCCACATCGTTCCGCTGTTCGAAAGGCGTTGTCGCATGCGCGCACTGGTTGTCGATCACTCTGCTGAGTCCGGTTTGCGGGTCGCGGAGGTACCCGACCCGGAGCCGGCGCCGAATCAGGCACTGGTGCGCGTCACCGCTACCTCGCTCAACGACGGTGAAATCCGCTTCGTGCTGGCCAATGCCCCGGCGGGGGCGGTGCTGGGCTGGGACGCGGCCGGGTTCGTCGAACGTGCCGCCGCCGATGGATCGGGCCCGGGTGTCGGGACGCCCGTGGTCACTATCGGTCCGGCGGGGGCGTGGGCGCAGCTGCGCGCGGTCGACACCGACCTGCTCGGGGTGGTCCCCGACGGCGCGGATCTGGGGGAGATGAGCACGATTCCCGTGGCGGGCGCGACCGCGCTGCGGGCGCTGCACCGCCTCGGCCCGATCCTGGGCAGGCGGGTACTGATCACCGGGGCGACCGGCGGGGTAGGTCGTTTCGCCGTGCAACTCGCCCGGCTCGGCGGGGCGTACGTGATCGCCACGACCGGCGACCCCGTCCGGCACGGCGATGCCCTGCGCGCGCTCGGCGCAGACGAGATCCTGTCGGGCCCCGCCGATGTGGCGGCTCCGGTCGACGGGGTGCTGGATCTGGTCGGCGGCGACCAACTCGTGGACTCCTACCGGCATTTGACCCAGGACGGCACGGTGGTCGCGATCGGTCACGCGGCCGGTCAGGACGAAACCTTCAGGTTCGGAACGTTTTTCGGCGATCAGGGCCGCCACAACCGCTCCATCACCTCGTTCTTCCTGCTGTCGTGCACGAACCTGTCCCCGGATCTGAGCTGGCTGGCCCACCGGGTCGCCGCCGGAACCCTGGATGCGGGCATCTCCTGGCGCGGGGACTGGACGCGGGTAGGTGAGGCGGCCGAGGCGCTGCTGTCCCGCCGGCTACATGGCAAAGCGGTCCTCGACCTGAGCTGACCGGTAGGTCACGCCCCACCCACTCACCTGCCTGCCCGGCCGCTGTGCCAACACGATGGCGCCCGGATCGTCACGTGGCGCTTTGTCCGACGTGTTGGACATGGGCCGAAGTCGTTGGGATCGGGCATGACAAACGGCCCGCCACATATCGTTTCGTTTAATACGTCATTCCAACACGTAACAAACGAAACGAAAGTCAGGAAAGTGCGAAATGATCAGGCGGTCTCTGACCGCCGATAACCAAACGTTATCGGCGGTCAGAGGTGTGGCGTGCCGGTGTCCCGCAGCCGGGTTTCAGCGAGGGGCGGAGTGCCTTTCAAAGATGGCTCGCTCGTGCAGAACCCTCGGCGCCACAGCGCGTTTGAGCTGCGGATGCCGGGCGCGGTAGGGCCTCCGCCTATGCGGCCGACATCCAGCCGTTCCCGGCGAGTGATTCCCTGCGGCCGTGTGTGCGGCCGCGGATCAGTCCCGGTGAGAGACCTCTTCCTGGCATCTGGATTGTCGTGGCGCCGCCTTCTCGGCCGCGTCGAGTGCTGGCACGAGTGGGGCGAGCGCGGCGCGAAGCAGGTCGGGCAGCGAGCCGGACACGACGACGAAGCCCACGGTGGCGGGCATGCGTGCCGGCGGCTGTAGCCATTGTTCGAGTGCGACACGGATGGCGGCGGTAACGCTGGCTGCGAGCACGCAGGCGGTGAGTTCGTCGAGAGCGCCGAGACGCGCGCCGATCGCGGCGGTGAGGGGTTTCGCGATCGTATCGGTGGCGCTGAGGAATACCGCGCGCAGTGCCGAGTGTGTGGTGATCAGCAGTAGAGCGTCGCGACGCTCGTCGCCCGGGTCGGCGTAGTGCGAGACGATCGCCTCGATGACGGTGTCCGCGAGGCGGATCTGCGTGGGCTGAGCCGCTACCGCCGAGGCGACTCGCGCCTCTCGCTCAGCGGTGACGGCGGCGACGATCGCCTGCTCGCGGCTCGAGAAGTAGTTGTTGTAGGTCCGAGGTGAGACCCCTGCCGCCTCGGCGATGTCCTCGACCCGCACGTTGTCCGGCCCGTGTTCCAGGGCCAACCGCAGCGCTGCCTCCCGCAGCGCCTCGCGAGTGGCCTGCTTCTTGCGCTCGCGCAATCCCGCCGATCTCGTCGTCACGATCCGATCGTGCCACAGAAAATGCGTCTACGAAAAATTGCGTGCACGCAAGTTTGTGGCCTAGTGTGGCGTCGACCGAACCTGATCGACGGAAGGGACCACGCGTATGCGCGGCAAGGGGATGACCTATGACACCGGCTTTCTCTCGAACGGCCAGGCGTCACGGAAGGAATTCGACCTCGAGATCGTCCGGCGGGAGCTGGCCATCATTCGAGATGATCTGCACTGCAATGCCGTTCAGATCGTCGGCGGTGATGCCGACCGGCTGGAACTGGCAGCCCGGTGCGCTGCGGAATTGGGACTCGAGGTGTGGTTCTCGCCCTACCCCCTGGAACTGTCGAATGCGCAGATCCTGTCCCTGTTCGCCGACTGTGCGCGGCGGGCCGAGCGGTTGCGGCTGACCGGGGCCGAGGTTGTGTTCGTCACCGGCGTCGAACTGAGCCTGATGAACCCGGAGTTCCTGCCCGGGGACACCGTCTGGGAGCGGCTGGAGTCCCTGCTCGGCAATCCGTATGCCCGCAACGAGCGACTCGGCGAGCTGGTCGCTCGGCTCGACGACTTCCTCGGTGAGGCCGTCAGAATGGTGCGTGAGCACTTCGGAGGCCGAATCACCTATTGCGCCATACCGTTCGAGCGGATCGATTGGACACCGTTCGACATCATGTCGATCGAGCTCATCCGCTCCGCCGAGGTCGCCGATCAGTTCGGAGCGGGCGTGCGCGAGCTGGTCGCGCAGGGAAAACCGCTGGCGATCACTGGATTCG
Organism: Nocardia sp. NPDC005978; assembly: GCF_040614455.1. Classification (NCBI taxonomy): domain Bacteria; kingdom Bacillati; phylum Actinomycetota; class Actinomycetes; order Mycobacteriales; family Nocardiaceae; genus Nocardia; species Nocardia sp. NPDC005978. The sequence continues at coordinate 50,777 of NZ_JBEXUS010000002.1, read as the reverse complement.
GCACGGCCACCTGGCAAGGCGCCGCCGATGTGGCCCCACGCAGCAACGAGATCGTCGAATACGACCCCGCGACCGGTGCCGCGGTCCGGTTGAGCGGCGACTACACCCGCGACGAGGCCGGGCAGGCCGCCTACCTGAGCGAGCTGCTGGAGATATTCGACAACGAAGGCGTCGACAGCACTTTCGTGTTCCTGTTCGCGTTGCACAGTCACCCCCACCGCCCCGACGGCGATCCCCGCGACGACCTCGACCGCGCCAGTCTGGGCATCGTCAAGGTGCTCGAAGACCGCCGCGGCACCACCTACCCGGATATGAGTTGGGAACCCAAAGAGGCATTCGCCGCCGTCGCCTCCTGCTACGCCGGCTAGCCGCGCTCGGGGTTCGGTGCTCCGCCGTCGCCTGAGGGCGGGATCAGAGGCGACGGCCCGCGCGTGTGAGCGCTTCGGTGACAGCTGCTTCCGGGGAGTCCGCCACCACGGCGGCCTCCATCGGATTGCCGTCGGCGTCGAGGATCTGCCAGCCGCCGATGGTCACGATCGGTATGCCGCCGCGCCGGTTCGCCAGCGCGAGTTCGGACAGTGTTCCCCAACTGCCGCCGACGACTATGACCGCGTCACCGGAGTTGACGATGATCGCGTTGCGGGCCTCACCGATGCCCGTGTACAGGACCGCGGACAGGCCGGCGCAGATGCTGCCGGAGTCGGTGTCGGGGCGGATCCCGATCACCAATCCACCGGCGGCGAAAGCGCCTTCGGCGACCGCGGCCATCACACCTCGGCCGCCTCCGCACAGGACGGTGACGCCGTGTTCGGTCAGTAGCCGGCCGATCTCGCGGGCGTTCTCGGCGTCGGCGGGTGTGCAGTCACGCGGGCCGCACACGGCAACCTGGATCGGCATTGTCATCTGGTCGGTCTCGCTTTCTCCCGGCGTACACAACGCTCCGGCTCACCTCCGGTGTCGGGCGCCGGCGAACGAGGTTGTGCCAATACGATGGCATTTCGAGTCGAGGGAGGGGACCTTATATGCCACGCCTACCTGAACCTGTGCCGGCGGAAGTGGCCGAGTTGGCCGAGCAGCACCGGCTGGGGCTGCTCATCGACGCTTTCGTCGTCGCGCGCGACCGAAAGTCGTTGGGGCGGGACAAGGACCTGGGGAACCGGGTGTACGCCTACGGGCCGGGGTTGATTCGGAAGATGGCGGGGCAGCCGCTGTACGTGATGCGCTGGGCGGAATTCAACCGGGTCGAGCAGAGCGTCACCCATCACCACACCAACTCGGCGTACAACGGGACCTCCTTTCGCTATGTCCTGCACAGTCCCGGCGGGGGATACGCGAACTTCAGCGACTGGTACAAGGATCCACAGCACAGCTCGATCGACCCGTTCCACAACGATGTGCGGTACGTGACGTATCTGCGGGAGGGGATCGCGGGCATCTGGCGTCAGCAGATCATGGATTCGCTGAGCGCGATCGAGCGTGGACAGACCCTGACATTCGGCGCCGTGAGCCTGGACTCGGGTGGAATCCGCACCCAGAAGAAGGGGAAGCTGGCGTGGTCCGACTTCAGGGACATCTCCCTGGACAAGGCCTACGTGGTGATCGAGAAGCGCGGCAAACTGCTGCCGTGGGCGATGGTTCCGTACGCGCTGGCGCCCGAGGCCACGCTGATCGTCACCCTGGCAAAGCATTTGGCCCCGAACCGCTGACGCCGTGACCATGTCACCCGAAGCCCGCTTCGCTCTCCCCGCCGGCGGGGAGAGCCCGACCGGTCACACCAACGACGTGCAGGTCGTGCCATCGTGATCATCGAACCGCTGTCCGTCGACCGCATCGGCCAGGTCATCGACCTCATGGGAACCGGTGCGCCCTACATCACGCCCCGTACCTATTCCGACTATTGGCTGTACGCGACATTGTTCTCGGCCACCTGCCCGGTCGCCGTCGCCGAGAACACGATCGCCGGCGCGATCATCGCGTTCCGCAGCCAAGACGATCCCGCCGACATCTACCTCCAAGACGTCATCACCCACCCCGGCCACCGCCGCCGCGGCGTCACCCGCCTCCTGCTCGAAACCGTTCGCGCCCAAGGCAAGAAGTGGGGCTGCCGCCGCCTCTTCCTGACGTCCGACCCCGGCAACATCACCGCCCACGCCACGTGGACCACGCTCGGGTTCACCAACGTCCCCGGCGACCACGTCATGAACGGGATCTCGGTCGTCACCGACTACAAGGGGCCGGGCAGGTCCCGCGCGGTCTACGAGTCACCGGTGTAGCCACGACCCCGAAAAGCGGTGCCGGTGCCCCTATCCAATTGAGCCCGACCTCATCCCTTCAGCACATCGCCGTCGCGGTCGTTACCACCAAAGGTGAACTGGTCGACAGCAACCCAAAGCTCGGCCTCGCGCTCTCGGTTGTACGACTCGTCGGACGATCGGGCCACGCGATCGCGATCGATGTAGGAACCGGTGGCCGCCTCGACCTTGCCCAGGACGACGTCGGCGAGGTGGCGGCCCGCGGTCTTCGGGCTGTTGGCCAAGGGGGTGAGCGTCAGGGCCGGTAGAACCCGGCGCATGGCGAACCGGGAGAACGGGTCTGCGTCGCGTGCCAGATCGGTGCCGGGGACGAACCCGGGGTTGAACGCCAGGACGTCTACTCCGGCGGGGAGGCGGCGCGCGTACTCGTGCACGAGATGGATCGCGGCCAGCTTGCTGGTGGAATAGGCGATCCGGCCTGCGGCGGTGGTTTCCGGCCGGGGGTGAGCGCCCACGCGGGCGAGGCGTGCCGGTGTTTGCCAGACCGGACCGGGGACCATCCCCAAATTGTGTTTGAAGTCCCCGAAGTGGGTGTCGCTCACGGTGATGACAATCCGCCCCGGCGCCCGCAAGCGTGGCTCGAGCAGACGAATGAGCAGGTGATTGGCCAGCACGTTGACCGCGAACGTCGACTCGAACCCGTCGGGTGTCTCGGTGAGCACGTTCGTGTATTGAATTCCCGCGTTGGCGACGATCCCGATCAACGGCGGAAGCTCGCCACCATCGAGTCGCGCTTCGATCTCATGGACTGCGAGCCGAATACTGTCGAGCGACTCGAGGTCGGCCGTGATGTGGGTGACCGAACCTCGCCCCGCTGCTAGTTCTGCGACTTGGGACTGTGAACTCGCTCGGGCGAGAACCACCAGGTGCACACCGGGTCGCTCGGCGAGAATCCGCTCGGCAGCGACCCTTCCGATCCCGCGACTGGCACCCGTCATCACGATGGTCGACTGCACGATCTACTCCTTCGCGGCAGGCAAGATCAGTTGGGGTCGACTCGAACTATCAACTCGCACTTCATGACAACGGGTCGCGAAACTGCTCGGTTCCGCGATCGCGAAGACAGATGCCGTCGGCCGCGCCGGGCGAACCGCACGTCTTCGTCCGCGTAGCAATCGACCTAGGTGATGCGGAGGACGGTGTTGCGACCGCCGTATTCTCGCCGTCATGAGCAACACGCCTGAGCATCCCGAGCTGTCCGCGCTCGCGCCTGCCACCGTCGTCGTCGCAGCGGGCCGGCCCGACCGTGAACAGGGCGGGCACGTCAACGCCTCCATCCCGATGAACTCCACGTACGTGTCGCGGGGTGTGATCACCTCGGGCGAATTGTCGTACGCGCGTGGGGACAACGACGCGTGGCACCCGTTCGAGGAGGCGCTCGCGGCGCTCGAGTGCGGCGGGGGAGAGCCGGGGGCGGGGATCGTGTTCTCGTCCGGGATGGCGGCGATCGCGGCCGTGTTCTCGCTGGTGCCCGACGGCGGCACGCTCGTGTTGCCGAGGCACGCGTATCAGGCCGGGATGGTGCTCGCGCGGCAGATGTCCGAGCGGCACGGGGTGACGTTGCGGTACGTCGACATCGCCGATACCGACGCCATTCTCGCGGCGCTCGACGGGGCCGATCTGCTGCTCGTGGAGTCGCCCACCAACCCGATGCTGGAGGTCGCGGACCTGCCGGCCGTGCTGGGTGCGGCCCGCGACGCGGGTGTGCGCTCGGTGGTCGACAACACGTTCGCGACGCCGCTGGGGCAGCGGCCGCTCGAGTACGGGGCCGACATCGTGCTGCACTCGGTGACGAAGTACCTTGCGGGACACTCCGATGTCGTGCTGGGTGCGCTGGTGACGCGGGACGCCGAGCTCGCCGCGACCCTGCGCGAGCATCGCACGCTGCACGGCGCGATCGCGGGACCGTTCGAAGTGTGGCTGGCGCTGCGCGGCCTGCGGACCCTGGCGCTTCGGTTCGATCGCGCGCAGGCAAATGCGGCCGAGCTCGCCCGCCGGCTCGTGGATCACCCCGAGGTCGCCGAGGTGCGGCACCCCTCGCTGCCCGGCGACCCGGGGCACGCGCGTGCGAAGGCGCAGATGAACGGGTTCGGGGCGATCATCGGCGTTCGGCCGAAGGCGCGGGCCGGGTCCGGCGACCAGGTGCGGCGGGCGGACGCCGTCGTCGACGCCGTGCGCCTGTGGCTTCCCGCGACCTCCCTCGGCGGGGTGGATTCGACCCTCGAGCGCCGCCGCCGGTGGGGCACCGAAGCGACGACGGTGCCCGAGGACCTGCTGCGGCTGTCGGTGGGCATCGAGGACGTCGAGGATCTCTGGGCGGATCTGGATCTGGCACTGCGTGCGTGATTGCCCGAAGTCCGGTAAACGCCCTGTGCGGCAGCGACTGTCACGTGACGCCTTCGTGCTCGGCCCCAGTGTATGGGTAACTGACGTTCTTCCCCGCTGCCGGAAACCGTTTCGCGCGAACCGGTTTCCGGCACGGGGTGGCTCCTAGCCCGTGAGGCGCCAGAGCGAGGTGACCTCCGCCGCGCGTGCGACGTGGAGGGGATCGGTGGTGTCGCTGGCCCGAGGGTGCCGCGGCCTGGTGTCGATTCTGTCCACGACGTGCAGTCCTGCCGTGCGGATGCGGGACAGTAGATCCTCGCGGGTTCTGAGGCCGAGATGCTCGGCCAGATCCGAGAGTACGAGCCAGCCTTCGCCGCCGGGTTCGAGATGCGTGGTGAGGCCAGCGAGGAAGTCGCGGAGCATCGCGCCGTCGGGGTCATAGACGCCCTGTTCCACCGCCGAGGTGGGCCGGGCCGGAATCCAGGGTGGATTGCAGACGATGAGATCCGCGCTGCCATCGGGAAACAGCCAGGGCCCGGTTACTTCGATGCGCCGGTTGTAGTCCAGGCGGCCAATGTTCTCGCGCGCGCACGCCAGGGCGCGCGGGCTGATGTCGGTGGCCACGATGTGCTCGATGCCCCGGCGAGCCAGGACGGCGGCCAGCACTCCCGTCCCGGTTCCGAGGTCGAACGCGGTGCGGCGCCGGCCGCCGAGCTCAGGGAGCGGGGCTCGGGCAACGAGGTCGACGTATTCGCCTCGGACAGGGGAGAATACGCCGTAGTGCGGATGAATGCGGGCTCCGAGGGCCGGCACCGCCACCCCTGTCACCCGCCACCGATGTGCTCCCATCACGCCCAGGAGTTCGGTGAGCGCGAGCGCCATCGGCTGCGCCGGCGGACCGTACGCCTCGATGCACGCCGCGCGCACGTCGGGAGCCCGGCGCAGGTTCACACGGTAGTCGTTGTCCAGCAGGACGATAAGTCTGCCGAGCACCCGGGCACGGTGACCACGGGCCCGGCGGTGCAGATGAAAGGACTCCGCGGAATCGGCACCGTGCCGGACCGGCTTGCGGTCGCAGCGTCTGCGCATCGCCTGCAGTAGTTGGCGTGCGTTGTGGAAGTCGCCGCGCCACAACAGGGCGGTGCCTTCGCAGGCCAGCCGGTAGGCGGTGTCGGCCTTCATCCGGTCGTCCGCTTCGATGACCCGGCCGGGCGGCGGAGTCGCGCTCTCGGAATGCCACTGGGCGGAAAAGGGCGTGCTTGTCTCGGTCCGGTGATCGGTGGACACCGAGTACTCCTCGTGATCGAACGTGCAGGGGCACGAAGAGCACTTCGAACGGGAGCGGAGAAACGGCCTGTGTCAGGGCACAGGCGCGAGTGTCAGGGCAGGCAGGGCTGCCGCTCCCGCGTCGAAGCGCGAGAGGGGAAATCACCGAGAACCATGCCGAGTGTCACGATCGGACCTTTCAGAGAACTGACCTCGAAAGGCTCGCACAGCTGGGCCTCCGGGGGCAAACCGTGTGATGAGCATGCGGACAGCCGGATCAGCGTCGCGTCGGCATCCTTGCCGAGACCGAGATCCCCGTACCCGCCGATGTCCACCCTGGCGTGCGGGTGCCGACTATCGCGTGAATTCTGTGCAGAGGAATCGACCCACAAGGGTAATGTCTTGCCACCCAGCGTTGCTCATCGCATCGGGCATCGCGGATACTGTCATCTCGACCTCGTACAGAACTCCCCCCGCGACCGAGGTTTCGCGAACCGGTGCCGCGTTCTCGCGGCTGCTACCGATTATGTCGGGCCACTCGGCTGGAAATTTCGATCCTGACAGCATGAAGATGCTCATGATCGGTCCGGGTTCCTGTGTGGCTGACGCAGGCAGGATCTTGCCTCCTGCAGTCAGTCTCCCGTAGAGGTCATTCGCCGAGTCCTCCAAGTTGACATCGACGATCGATCCTCGGGTGCCGCGGCAGTGCGTGGTGAAGCTCGCCGGTAGGGCCCTACCATCAATCACCAGCGAAGAACCCACCCCCGTGACAGGCGATTGTGGCAGGTCGGTCCGAGTGCTCGAGGGCGGCACTCCGGGCGCGCTTGTTGTTGGTGTGCTGACAGGCGGCACAGGTTGGTGATCATTTCCATTGCTGTCGCAGCCGCTCAGCAAAAGGGCTACGGCAATGCAGGTGACATGAAAAGCCCTCACACTACGATGATTTCAGACCATATCCAGCGCCGTGCCCATAACGTCATCTTTCACGCGGCTTTCAAGGTTCGCTCTGACACTGTTGCCAATTCGCCGCTTCGATGAGGTCGGACGTGCAGGCATAGGGGGCACGTCAGTAGTGCGAACTGAGCACAGCACTACGTGCCAGGCTTCGCGCACGCGCCGTGGTAGCAATCGAGTCCCAGCCCGTCGCCTTCCTTCTTGCTTTTTCCGACAGGGCCGCCGACAGGCTCGCGGACCCATTTTCCGCGTGTGTTCAGACCGGGCATCCGCTCACTGTGCGGATGGCTGTAGCGAGTACGGCCGTCGACCGTGAGGATTCCGTCGCGCACGTCGATGTGAGCGACGGTCGCCCAATAGGAGTTCCTGCCGTTGCCCACGTGAACGATGATCTCGTCAGCGTCGGGAGCGGGAAGGCCGTCGCTGCCCGGTCGGCCGTAGCGGATCACGACGCGAGGGCGGCCGAATTTGTTGATGGCGCCGGTCCCGTTGTCGATGGCTTGGTAAACGTTGACCAAGAGGTCTCCGTTTTCCTGCGGAAGTACCCGAACTTGTTCAACGGCCGGTAGATTGCCCGCGCCGGGTCCGCGGCTGTCGCCGTAGTGATGAATGAAAGGCCATTGTGTGAGACCGCCTTGGTGTCCTGGCTCACCACTGATCACAATGTAGTCATTGCTGTACTCGTTGCGGCAGAAGAAGTACACGTCGAGGTCTCCCTCTCCGAACGTGCGTACTCGTCCGTCGGGAAAGTACTTCGCGCCGCGACCGTCCCACCACAGGCCGACGGTCAAGATCCAACTGGTGTCGCCGTTGTTTTTTCGTAAGTCGATACTGGCGGTCTTCGACGGTGAATCCTTGGTGATCGTCACCGCGACCTTCGAAAAGTTGATAGGTCCGTCCGAGCCGGTCGATGGTGTCGGTTGCGCCAGTGGTGGTGCGGTTGCTTCCGAACCTGTGCCCGGATCGTCCACAACTATGCCGTGATCGTCGGCGAATGCGGCCAGGCCTGCTTGATATCCCTGGCCGACGGCGTCGAGTCGCCACCGTCCGTTGCGGCGGTAGAACCCGACCAGTTGCAGCACGGTCTCCGTGGTGAGTCCGTGAGAGATGAACGAGAGCGACTGTCCGCTACCGGCAATGATGGTCCGGATCGCGGGGAGAGCTCCGAAATTGGTGCCTTGAGACTCAGCACTCCCAGCGATCACAACTCGGTCGATGTGGGCGGGCATTGTGGACAGATCGACCACGATTTGTCCCTCGGAAACCAGTTCGACGCCGTGGCGCACAGGGTTGTTGAAGAAGACGAGATCCTCGTCGCTACGAACCTTCCCGGTCACTCCGACCAGGACCGCGAGGATATCCACGCTCTCGGGGTGTATGGAGATCGCGTAGCGTCCATCGCTGAGATCTGTCTTCGACCCCTTGACCACTTCGACTACCGAGTTCATGCAGTTCCTCCACCGTCGGCGACGACCGGGGCCATCCCTCTCGCGCGTCCAGCGACATTCAACACACCACCTCCGGGCCGATCCGCGTGTTCGCCGAAGCCGCGAAAGTCGTAACGAGCGGTATCGAGTCACTTCGCTTCGCAATTCAGTACTGCGTCGACCCCTGGTCGATGGACATCGCGGTTGCGGTGATCAGCCGGGACTCGTCGCCCGCCAGCCAGCAGACCGCGTTCGCGACATCCTCCGGTTCGGCGATCCAGACCGGGAGGAAGGGGGTGTTCATGTTCGCCAGTTGGGGGTTCGTTTCGAGCGTGCGGCCGATCGCGGAGATCATGTCGCCGGAGCCCATGGGGGTGTTCACCGCGCCAGGGTGGACGCTGTTGACGCGGATCGCGTGTTTGCCGAGTTCGGCCGCCAGGGCGCGGGCCATGCCCGTGACCACATGTTTGCTCGCGGTGTAATGAACCATGAAGGGCTGCAGCTTGATACCGGCGGCCGAGCTGATCAGGATGATCGAACCGCCGCGGCCGCCGTCGATGATCCGTTGTGCGCCCGCCACGACCGTGTTCCAGGTTCCGGTGACGTTGGTGTCCATGACGTCGCGGAACGACTCGGGGGTGATCTCGTTCCACGCCTGCGGCGGGCTGATACCGGCGTTCGCGACGATCACATCCAAGCGCCCGAATTCGTTGAATCCTTCGTCGACAGCCGCGGTGAGGGCTTCGAGGTCCCGGATATCGGCAACCGAGGCGACGATGCGACCGCCGGCGGAACGGACGAGGCGGACGGTCTCGTCGAGGTCTTCCTTGGTGGCGGAGTCGTAGGGCACCGCGGGCGGGAGGGGCCCGCACAGGTCGACGGTGATGATGTCGGCGCCTTCGGCGGCCAGGCGCACCGCGTGGGCGCGGCCCTGACCGCGAGCCGCTCCGGTGATGAATGCTGTTCTGCCGGTCAGTGAACCACTCACGCGGGATGCCTTCTCTCGTTGATCGCAGACGATGACCTGCGGTTTCTATGACGCTGAAGAAAGAATTCGGCCCCGGCGCGCACCGCGTCCGCGGTCGGCGACGGGATCCAGTTCAGCTCACGCGTGGCTTTGCCGTGGTCGAGTTCGGAGGTGGCGCGCAGCAGCTCGACGGCGGTGCGATTGAGCTGGAAGTCCCGTCGCAGCAGCCGGCCCGCCGCGCTGACGACGTATCCGAGAGCGACCAGGACCGGCAGCGGGATTCCGAATCGCGGGGGTCGCGCACCGCCGGTCCGTGCCGCGAGCGCGTAGAGATCCCGTGCCGTCATGAAACTCTCGGTGACTACGTAGCGTTCGCCGTCGCGGCCGTTCTCGGCGGCCAGCAGCAGCGCCCGCGCGGCGTCCTCGATACCGACGACCATCGCCCCGACCCCGCGGAAGTACGCCGGGAGCCGGCCCAGCGCGGCCAGCGCGACCAGCGAGCCGTGGGGAGTCGGCTGCCAATCGCCGGGCCCGTAGGTATTGCCGACACACAGTGCGACAGCGGGCAATCCGCGATCGCGGACGTACTCGAAGACCAGCTCTTCGGCCGCACGGCGCGAGGCGATATAGGCCCCGCCCCGGTTCGACCAGTTGTGCGGTGAGTTCTCGTCGGCAGGCACACCGTCTACGGCCAACCCGATCGTTCCGATGGTGCTGGTGAACACGAACCGCTCGAGATCGGCCTTCGCGGCGATCTCGAGCACTCCCCGCAGCCCCTCGACGTTGGTCCGGAACAGCGGGGCCGGATCACGGAGCCACGCACGGGTATCCACGACGCAGTAGAAGACGACGTCGCGGCCCGCCATGGCCGTGTGGACGGCCTCGGTGTCGAAGATGTCCCCGTAGTGACGCTCGACGGCGAGACCGTCGATATTGCGCGTCCGGCTCCCGGCGCGCAGCAGCACTCGGACGTCGTCGCCCCGATCCACCAGCTGCCGCGTCACCGCGGACCCCAGAAATCCGCTCGCACCCATGACGAGTACTTTTCGCTTGCTCATCGTCGTCCTTCGCCGTATGCCACCTGTCGGAGGTTAAGGGACACGGAATGCGCACACTCGCTAGAGGGGCCGGACCTGTTGTGCGACAGCAGGTCCGAACCAGAGATTGCCGGGGAAGAGGTTGAAGCGGTCTGACAGACGTCGGCTCCGGCTTCGAAGGCCGTTTTCGTGGCGCGCGTCCGGTCGTGCTGCGGAGCCTCCGGTACGCCATCTCGGAGCCGTCGCGTTGACGATTCGAGCATTTACTAGAACAGTATTGACTAGCAACGTTTATGCCGCGCATGCTCGACCGGTGCGAACGACACACACCGACCTTACGGTCGAGGAGCTGGCCACGCGAGTCGGTGTGCCCACCAGTACCGTGCGGATGTATCAGTCGAAGGGGCTGTTGCATGCGCCGCGCCGGGTCGGGCGCACCGCTCGCTACGACAGCTCCCACCTGAACCGTCTCGAACTGGTGCAGCGACTGCAGGACCGAGGCTTTTCGCTCGGCTCGATCGCCGAGTTGCTGACCGCACGCGAGCAGGGGGCGACAGTCGCCGACCTACTCGCGTTGCCGGGCGGACCCGAGGATTGGGTACCGCTCACCCTGGGCGACATCCGGCAGATGATCAAGCCGAAGGGCCTGCGACCTGCCCTGCTGCGCAAGGCAACTCGGCTCGGATTGATCCGGTGGCGGCGCGGCCGTCCGCAGACCCGGCGCTGGGTGCTCGGCAGTGGCCTGCGGGTCGCCGAGCTGGACCTGCCGCCGGGCGATGTGCTCGATCAGATTGCCCGGCTGCGGGCGCATACCGACCAGATCGCAGCAGATTTCGGCGACATCTTCGAGCGCACGCTGTGGCCCCGCATCCATGCCGGCGGCACCGAATCCGATCAACTCGACCGGACTCGCGAGCTGTTGCGGGAGCTGACCGGCTTGGCCGAGGGAGTCGTTCTCGGCGCACTGCGGGAATCGGTCCGGCACCTCGCCGAACAATTCGTCGAACGGCACGAGCTGCTGCCCGTCGGCGGCGAACGGCCCGATTGGCTGGACCACTCGATCCCGGTGCTCAACGAGCGCCTGCTCGAAGCCCATGACGACGACAGCGACGACGTGGACCAATTCCTCGCCGCCGATGATGACCGGGAGCAGAGTTGACAACATACCCGTGCCTCCGAATGGCAAGAGCAGAGCGAGAACTCGGCGAGCCCGCGCTATCGGGCAGGTCGGGGACATACGTCGTCATTGGAACACTGATGACCTGGTTGCGGTACTGCTGGCACCTGATCGCGGGCACCCTGACCGGGCTCGCGCTGTTCGTCTTCTGTGTGCTGGCGCTGATGGACGTGCTGTACTTCTGGGCTATCCCGGCCGGAGCGATCCTCGCAGCGGTGATTTGGGCGATGACCGTGACCATCTGCGCCGTGCGCACGCACCGCCGAGGCTGGAACGCCTCGGTGATTCGCTTCCTGATCGGGTTCGGAATCATCCCCTGCTACGCCGGCGCACTGGCAATCATCGGCGGATTTTTCGAGGGGTGGGGCAACCCCATCATCGGCTGATCCGGCACGCGGCGACCGCGATGCCGCGCGATCGACCGGAGCCGGGATCAACCGGTCATTCGGAGGAACTCGGCAGATCTACGTGTTGTCGGCACCGGTGGGTGTCGATGCTCCGGCGCGGCCGTGTGCCTCCGCCAGCTGCCGCCAGTAGGCGGCCAGGAACTCGACGAGGCTGTCGACCAACGCTTCCGTGTCACTGGCCGTGGTGCCGTTGAACCAGGAAGACACAATCTGCCCGACGCCGCCGACGAGGAACTGGGCAGCCAGTGGTACCGGGGTGTATTCGCCGGCCGGTGTGGCTTCGCGAATGTGTTCGTCCAGGAGTTCGATGAATCCCTGGGTCGATCCATATCGTTTGTGCAGCAGTGCCGGATTGATCTGGTTGGGGCTGAACAGCAGCCGCCCGAGCCGGTAGTCGGCTTCGATCCCGCGCACGAGTTCGCCGATTCCGGCCCGCAGCTTCTCCTTGCGCGGTGCGTTCGCGACCGCGAGTTGAATGGAGGCCGTCAGTTCCTGCACCGACCACTCGTAGATATCGGCGGCGAATTCATCCTTGTCGGCGAAACTCTCGTAAAAGTAGCGCTGTGAGAGACCGGCCTGTTGGCACACGTTGCGCAGGGTCAGCTCACCGGGGCTGTCCCGGGCCCCGAGGATATCGAGGCCCACCTCGAGTAGCTTCTCGCGCCTTTTGGCAACCCGCTCCTCCGCGGAAAGGCCGTTGTACGGGTGGCTGGTTGTCGGCGTCACGTTTCGATTTTGGCAGATGCCGGTCCGTGGTATCGGAAACCCCCCGGAATTGTGGACGACGCGTCCGGTCATAAGGCAATGCACCTGGTGTGAGATTTGTTGTGCTGCTCGATATTTCGTGTACCGATGGTGTCAGGTCACCGGCGCCGCCGGCTCCGGCTCCGATACGTGTGCGATGTCGTCCCCGCTCGCCCGCCGATCTCCGCTCGGCTCGAGTAGGAGCCATCCGGCGACAGCGGCGACTACCGCAATACCTCCGGCGGTAAGGGAGGCGGTATGAAAGCCGTCGAGAAAGGCGCCTTTGACGAGACCGCTGAGTTGGGCGCCGATCGGGTCCGGAATTGAGCCGGCGGCTTGAACCCCGGTCAGCATGGAGTTCGCCGCCGCGTCGCGCGCCGCCTGGGGCAACGGTATGTCGGCCAGATCGGTTGCTATTTTCCCGGAGTAGACCGAGGCGAGAATCGAGCCGAGTACGGCGACTCCCAGCGTTCCGCCGAGTTCGCGACTCGTATCGTTGACCGCCGATCCCGCGCCGACCTGCCCGGTGGACAGCTCGTTGAGCACCATCAGGGTCGCCGGCCCCGCGACGAGCGCCACGCCCGCGGCCAGCGTGATCATGACGGGCGCGATCACGCCCCAGTACGAGGTGAGCGCGTCGTACCGTATGGTCAGCACGAAGGCCAGGGCCATGACCAGCGATCCGAGCACGGCGGTCCGGCCCGCTCCGATCTTCGACCCCAGCCACATGCTCGGCCCGGCGAAGACCGTCATCGCGATGGCGAAAGGCAGTGTGCGGGTGCCTGTTTCCAGGGGCGAGAATTCTTTGACGCCCTGGAAGTATTGGGTCATCAGGAATACGAATCCCATGAGCGCGAACATGCCGAATGTCAGCAGCAGTGCCGCCGCGGCGAAGTTGCGGTCGCGGAAGAGACGAATATCGAACAGCGGCGACGAGAATCGGCTCTCCCACACCGCGTACGCCGCGATGACCGCCGCGCCGATCACGATCCCGCCAATGGTCCGCAGGGTCAGCCAACCGTGGTTCGGGGCCTCGATCACGCTGTAGACGACGATCGTGATGCCGACCATCGACAGCACCATGCCGCCGATATCGAAGCGTCCGGCTTCGGGATTTCTGCTGGGCGGTATGAGAGCGGCAACGGCTATCAGTGCGATGGCGCCGGCGGGAACATTGATCCAGAAGATGGAACTCCACGAGTAGTGATGCAGCAGCCAGCCGCCGACCACCGGCCCGATCGCGGCCGCGACTCCGGCAACCGCCGCCCACGTCGCCACCGCGATAGCGCGTTCGCGAAGGTCGTCGAACAGAATCACCACGAGGGCGAGGGTGGCCGGAAATACGAGAGCGGCGAAAAGGCCGAGGCCCGCTCGCGCGGCGATCAACTGACCCAGGTTCTGTGAAATGGCGGCGAGTGCGGAGATCGCCGCGAAACCGACGATTCCGATCAGCAGCACGGTCTTGCGGCCGAAACGATCACCCAGATACCCGCCCGTCAGGAGTAGGCCGGCGAATACGAGCGTGTACATGTCCACCACCATCTGCAAACCAGATGTGCCGGCGCCCAAATCGGTCGAAATCTTCGGCAACGCGACATTGACGATGGTGTTGTCCAGGAAGACCAGCAACTCGGCGAAGCACAGGGCCGCCAGTCCTAGCCATCGAATCACTATGGGACGCATCGGTTATGGCCCTCCTTGTCTCGGGCGGGCGGTACCGCGGCGGAGCTGGAAGCGAACCGCAGCCGGTGCGTGCCCCAGTGCACGGGCCGACTTCTGGACGACCCGATGTCACCGTACGAGCCGCCCGCGGGCGTTCGGAATGACTCGATGGGACAGAAGCGTGATACTTTCGGCGCGGTGGAGAGCAGGTCGTGGGACTTCAGACGCGGCATCATCGGGATCCGGCACATGGTCCAGCTCGGAATCGATCACGGAATCCCGGAGCGCCGACTGCTCGCCTCGACCGGGCTCCTGCTCCCGGATCTGGAAGCCGACGACCTGGAAGTCGAAGGCGTACAGGAGCTATCGGTCGCGCGGAACCTGGTGGAAACACTCGGAGACCGGCCGGGGCTCGGGACCGAGGTCGCGATGCGCTTCTCGCTCGCGAACTTCGGCCTGCTCGGCTTCGCCATGCTCAGCAGCCCCACCGCCGGCGAAGCCCTCCAGGTCGCACTCCGCACGCTGCGGATCGGCAACCGATTCATCGACATCACGGTCAACTTCACCCAGACGACGGGGCGGATAACGTTCGAGCACCGGAATCTGCCCGCCGACGTCCGCGCCTTCCTGCTCGAACGTGACATCGCCATCATCTTCGGGGTGATCGTGTTGCGTTGTCTCAGTCCGCAACTCGTGGATCGTCTCGGCGATACCCGCTTGGAGCTGGCGCTTCCCGACGAGCGGGCGGCGCGGGTGATCGATGGCATGACACGGATGCTCGCCGACCTCGCGCACGATCCGATGCGGCGGTTCCGGATAGTCGCCGACCGCCCGACCACAGCGCTGACGTTTCCGCTCGATCTGCTCGCCGAGCCGATGTCGATGCCGGATCCGGCGACCGCCGCCCTGTGCGAGCAGCACTGCCTGGACCTGCTGCAGAATCGCCTCGAGCGCGGGCAGCTCGCGGCCAGAACCCGCGCGATACTGCTGCAGCAGATCCACACCGCGCCCACCGCGAGCGAGATCGCGGCCAGGCTGAACATGGACCGCCGCACCCTGCATCGACGGCTCGCCGAGGAGGGCACCAACTTCCGGATCCTCCAGGAGGAGACCCGCTGCGCGCTCGCCATCGACATGCTCGATGTCCTCGACCTCACCGTCAAGGAGACCGCGGCCCGCCTCGGCTACGCCAGCGCCGCGGCGTTCAGCAGATCGTTCACTCGATGGACCGGCAGTCCGCCCAGTGCCTACCGCCCGCGCCCGCAGCCCGCGCGGCGCGAGGCGGGCCGTGCCGAAACCTCAATGCCCGCAAGCTGAATCGACCTCCTGCCACGTCGCGGGCCCGCGTGGAACCCCACGCCGGGCCGAACCGCACGGCCACGCCGGCGTCACCTCGACTTAATTTGACTGCACCTGTATCCAGATGTAGCTTGGTAGCAAGATCGCAACCATGAGAAGTGCAAGGGCATTACCGCGGACGGTCATCACCCGGACCTGGGCTTGGTGGCGTTTTGCTACGGGGGTCAGTGTGGGGTTATCGATACCGGCGGAGTGGTCGGCACAAAGTGGACTTCCGAGTCGAAAATCGCTGCCCGTGAGCGTTGTCAAGGTCAGCGACCTACTGGCGGAAGGCTCGCCGCGCTCGAGTGGTCTCAACAACGCGCATATCGAGCGTATGGTGGCGGCCGATTGGCCACTGCCCCCGATCATCGTTCATGAGCCGACAATGCGAATTCTCGACGGCCTGCATCGCGTAGCCGCGGCAGTGTGCAAGGGAATTGATCAACTGGACGCCCATCTCATATCCGGACCCATCGACGCTGCGTTCGTAATCGCGGTTCAAGCGAACATCAGTAACGGATTGCCGCTCACATTCGCGGAGCGCCGGGCGGCCGCCGCTAAAATCCTTGTGACCCATCCCGAATGGTCGGATCGAACGATCGGATCTACGACCGGTCTGTCCGCGAAGGTTATCAGTCGCCTGCGGTGTTCAACCGATGCCGATACGCAGTCGAACACTCGATTGGGCAAAGACGGACGGTTCCGGCCCGTTGACCCCTCCGACGGTCGCAGGCGCGTGGCGGAACTGCTCGAACAGATGCCCAGCGCCTCGCTGCGTACGATCGCGCGCGCGGCCGGGGTTTCTCCCGGGACGGTGCGAAACGTTCGTGGTCGCATGACCCGCTACGGTTTTCCCGAGTCCCCGACCGGCGGCGCCGAGGCCGATGTTTCCCATGGCGGTTCCGGTGAAATGCAGTTCGCCACCGGGGCGGTGGCCGAAAAATCGGTGGATGCCACCGCGGTACTCGCGGTTCTGTCGCGCGACCCCGCGCTGCGGATGAGCGAATCCGGACGTGACTTTCTGCGCTGGCTGCACGCGCACACCGTCAGGTTCGACGACGGCACGATGATTGCGACCGCGGTGCCCGACCACTGCGTTTCACACGTCATCGAATTGGCGAGGCATTGCTCGGTCAGCTGGGCCACCATTGCGCACGACCTGCAACAGCGCAACGAAGCGTCGTAATCCTTTTCGCCGTATTCCGGTGAATCCGTACCGCACATAGATCGCTCCTGCGACCCCGCCGGCGTCGCGCCGTGGGGTACGTGCGGCTGTGCGGTGGCTGCCCGCAAGGGCTCCGGCCGGATGCGCGCCCGCCCGAACCACTGTTCAAGTCTGGGTTGCACAAGGTAGGCGACCTATTCGCGGCCGGTCATGGTTCGCTGCGGCGTGCACTGCCGACCCGCCCGCAGCGCCACTCGAGCGCGCTTCGTGTATCTCCCGCAACCGCCCCCCGGCTGTGTCGCGGCCCGGTGTATCGAACAGTGCGGCAGCGCGATTCCCGCGTGGCTGGAGCGGCAGACGGACGCGTTGACGCGAATACGCCGCTGTCATAGCTTTTTCCGGAGCGCTGGTGCTCGGAGCGATCCGCCGCGGAATTCCGGTCTACGCCGGACTGCAATGCGTTCGAAAGGACCTATCCGCTATGAAGAGTTACCCGTCGTTGATCGACGGCCGGGACGCGGATCACAGTAGGTGGCTACACGCAATTCGTGCGAGTGCACTGCTGCGAGACGAAATATCCGCGTTGAAATTGAAGCGCAGCCTCGATCGAGGAATCATCGCCGATTGCGACGACGAGCGCGTCGTGGGCCGCGTGGGTCTGAGTTCCATGGAACAGGTGCGCGATGCCGCCGCGGCCGCGAAGGCGGCATTCTCGGAATGGTCGAATTGGTCTGCCGAGGAACGTCTCGCAGTGGCGTCGGCGGTGGGCGATCGTATTCGTGCGCGCGCCGATGAATTCACGGAAATGCTTGTAGCGGAGGGCCACCCCCGGCAGTTGGCCGTCTGGGAAGTAGGCAGCGCCGTCGAGATGACATCGGAGGCGAATCTGTGGCGCGCCCGCAAACAACTGGCCGAAGTCAGCACCGCGGGCGGCCGGGAGCTCAGATTGGTGCGCAAACCGGATGGCGTCGTCGCCGTGCATCCACCGCACAATGCGCCCGCGGCGAATTCCCTGATCGCTCTCGGCGCATTGATTGTCGGCAATACCGTTGTCGTCAAAGCGCCGCGCAGCGCACCGCTGGCGACGGCGTGGTTCTGGCGTGAGATCGTCGATCCGGTGCTGCGCGAGATGAAAGCGCCGGCGGGCACGGCCAACGTGATCTGTGCCGCGCCGAACGAGGTGCTCGACAGTTGGCTCGAGTCCGATGATATCGACGATCTGATGTACTTCGGCGACTCCATTCGCGGCATCGAGATCGGAAATCGCTGGCATACGCGCGGCAAGAAGGCGATCCTGGAGCTCGCCGGGAACGACGGCGTCCTGGTCTGGTCGGACGCCGAGATAGATCTGGCGGTCACCGCGCTGTCGGAGTGTTTCTACGGCTCCACTCAGATTTGCATGGTGCCCAAGTACGTGATCGTCCACGAGGCAATTGCGGATACGTTGCTGGACAAACTCATTCAGGTGGTTCGCCGAATCCGTCCGGGCTATCCCGAGGACGAGGGTTCGCTGCTGTCGCCGGTGATGAAGTCGCTCGAGTTCGATTCGATGCTCGCCGGAGCCATGGATGCCGGCGCTCGTCTGCTGTGTGGCGGCGGTCGTCTCGAAATAGACGGAACACCAAGCCCGACCGGATATTTCATCGACCCGACGGTGTTGCGGATCGAGGGCTTGAAGCTGGCCGACACGCTGGATGTCGTGCGCGAGGAGACCTTCTTCCCGCTGCTGCCCATTGTCGTCGTCGGCGCGGACACCGACGCCGACGGTACGCAGCAGGGGCTGTTCGAAGCCTGCGTCGACTTCATGAACGCGAACCGATTCGGGCTCCGGAACTCCGCGTGGATCCGGGACCCCGATCTCATCGAAACCTTCTGTCGCCGACTGCGTAACGGCGGCTTCTTGAAGATCAACGACAGCCACATCTCGCAGGCGCCCGGACTACCCACCCACGGCGGCACCGGACTGACCGGCGGCCCGTTCGGTGAAGCTCACTTCCCCATCCTGCGAACCAGCCATCTACAGGCGATCAGCATCGCGTCGGCGGTTGAACCGAGGGAATCGGTTTTCGTGCGGCTGAGTACCTCGGAAAGCACACCGGACAGCCGAGTCTCGGCCCCGGCGAATCGATAAGGAGCACGGTCAGTGGTCAGCACCCGTGAGTCCCTGCAGATCCTCGAAGATGTGGTGCCCGGTCTGGGCAAAAGCCTCGCCGGAACCGATTTCAACAGCCTGGAAGCCGACAGCTCGATAGGACTCGGGATCTATCGCGAGTCCGGCGCGACCGGCCTGCTGGTCGCCGGCCGCCACGGCGGACTGGGGGCCTCGGCGTATCAAGCGCTGCATTGCACGCGTGCGATCGGATCCATCGCGCCGTCCCTGGCGGTCGCGGCCACGATGCACAATTTCTCGGTCGCGGCGCTGAACTCCATCGAAGAGCATTTCGACGGTGTGGAATGGATGGTCCTCGACGCGGTGGCCAATGACGGCCTGTTCATGTCGTCGGGGTTCGCCGAGGGGCGGTCCGGGCAGGGTTTTCTGTCGCCCACGATGACCGCTCGCCGCGAGGGCGCGCACTGGGTCGTCAACGGGTCGAAGAAGCCGTGCAGCCTTTCTCGATCGATGGACCTCATGTCGGCGAGCGTGTCGTTGCTCAGCGAGGACGGCGAACCGGAGATCGGCGTCCTGGTCATTCCATCGACCATGGACGGCATCTCGGTGCGGCCGTTCTGGAATTCCCCGGTGCTGCGGGCGGCCGAGAGCGACGAGGTGATCCTCACCGACGTCGAGGTGCCGGACGAACTGGTCATGAAGCCGGCCGAAGGCATCGGCGTCACCATCGAAGAGCTGGAGGCCACCGGCCTGACCTGGTTCACCCTGCTGATCACCGCCGCCTACGTGGGTATGGCGAGCACGCTGGTGGATCGCCTCCTGGAAACCGGCAAAGGAACCGCGCACGCGCGGACGGCGGCCGCGGGCGCGATGGCGGCGACCATGCTGTCGCTGGAAAGCGTCGCCTGTGCGATCGACGATCCCGAGGATCGGTCGGATCGGCTGGGACGAGCGCTCATCGCGCGATACGCCGCCCAGGACGCGATCGTTCGCACGGTCGGCAGCGTCGTGGAGAACCTCGGCGGCATCGAATACATCACCAATCCCGCCATCAGCTACCTGGCCGCCGCGACGCACGCCCTGGCCTTGCATCCGCCGTCCCGGAACTCGATGGTGAGCGAACTCGAGGGTTCGTTTCTGGGCCGGCCCATTTCGATCACGTAATCAGCAGTGGGGAATTCGCATGCAGCGCAACACCGACAACTCGTCGCCGGTCAGTGGAACAGGCGTGCGCGAAACTTATTCGCGCTACCTCGGGAGCAAACTCGTCGCACTGTCCCGAATCTTCGGCGGGCAGGTGGAGCGGCGTTCGCACGGGGCGCTGGTCTTCGACGAGTCCGACACCCCGTACGTGAACTGCTCCGGGTACGGCGTCTTTCTGCTGGGCGCCACGAACCCGCACGTGGTGGCGGCCGTGGTCGAACAGGTGCAGCGGCATCCGCTGTCGGCTCGGCTCTTCATCGAGGGCCGGGTGGCCCAGGCCGCCGAGGCGCTCGTCGACATCGCCCCGCCGGGGTTGAGCAAGGTCTACTTCACGTGTTCCGGCGCCGAGGCGACCGAAACCGCCCTCAAACTCGCACGCATCCATGGGTTTCGGCGCGTCGTCACGATGACCAACGGCTACCACGGGCGCACGATCGGCGCCCTCAGCGTCAGCGCCAGGCCGGTGTATCAGAAGCCGTTCACCCCACTGCTGGCCGATGTCGAGGTGGTGCCGTTCGATGACGTCGAGGCACTGCGCGCCGCGTTGCGTGACGGTCCGCCCGCCTGCGTCATCCTCGAACCCATTCAGGGCGAAGCCGGCGTGATCATCCCGAGCCCCGGATTTCTCGACGGGGTTCAGGCCGCGTGCACGGAGTTCGGTGCGTTCCTCGTCGTCGACGAAATCCTCACGGGCATGGGCAGAGTGGGCAAATCGTGGGCGATCGAGGGCACGTCCGTGCGACCCGATGTGTTGCTCGTCGGCAAGACACTGTCCGGCGGCGTGATCCCGGTGGCGGCGGTCGTAGCGACCGAGCACGCCTACGCACCCTTCGAAAAGGATCCGTTCCTCCATCAGTCGACGTTCAGTGGCGCGCCCGTCACCGCGGCGGCCGCCTTGGCGGCGATCGAAGCCCTGTCGATCTACAACGTGGTCGATGAAGCGGCCAGGATCGGCAAACGACTGCTGGAAAGCTTCCGGGCCGCAGCGCGTTTCGCACCCGAAGGTGTGGTGCGCGAGATCCGGGGCGCGGGGCTGCTGATCGGGATCGAGTTCGCCGATGGCGGATACGCGGGCGAAATGGTGCTCGGGCTGGTCGAGAACGGGGTCATCGTCAATCACTCCATCAACTGTCCGACGGTCATTCGCTTCACCCCGCCGGCGGTGATCACAGACTCGGAGATCACGCAGATCGAACGGGCGGTGGAGCGCAGCTTCGCGTCACTGACGCCGGCGACATTCCAACTCGACAATGGGCAGGTGTAATCCATGCAGGCGGTGCAGGTGCGGTCGGCGGTGTCCGGCTGGACGCGGCGAGAGGTCTACGAGCGACTCAAAGACGGTGAGGTCTACGTCAAATACGCTCCGGAGCAAGTGAAGTCGGTGCGGACGGAAATCGGCTCCCGGCCGAATTCGGCGCTCACCCACTGGGAGATCTACTTCCGCAACGGAATTCTGAGCTGGAGTGAGGAAGACTCCTACGACGACGACACCTGCACCATCGAGTTCACCCAGATCGACGGCGACTTCGATGTTTTCGACGGTGCGTGGCGCGTCGACGAGGACGAGAACGGCCTGATCCTCACCTTCACGGCCGAGTTCGACTTCGGAGTTCCGAGCATGGAGTCGATCGTGAATCCGGTCGCGCTGCGGGTGCTCCGATACGCCATGTCCGAGATCGTGTCGAAACTGTTCGGCGGCACCGTGATCGAGGGCGACCCGGCGACCGCGAACCCGCGCGGCTGAGGGCCCGCGATGGATACGGCCAATCACTTCTTCACCCCCGCGACCGTGTTGCACGCGCGCCTCGAATACGGTCTCGGCTTCGTCGCGTGCGCGCTTCTGATGCTGGTCAACTGGAGCGACCTCGATGTGTGGCACGCCCTGGCGTTCTTCTGGTACATCGACCTCGTGGGCACGGCCCCGGGGATGTGGGCCTACCGCCGCAGCGCGGATGGCAACATCCACCGCGCGTACTTCGTGCTGTACAACGTCATGCACAGCGCCGTCACGCAGGGCCTGGTGATCACCGCCTACATCCTCGTCTTCGGCTGGGAATGGGCGCTGCTCGGCATTGCGGCGCACATCTGCGCCGATCGCTCGATCTTCAACAACTACCCCAAGCCGTACGGGCTGGCTTTCGAGCCGGTATTGCATCCCGCGTTCGAGCGGTTCGAGGCCGACTACCGCGGCTATCGGGACACCGCGATGAATTGGAAGTCGACAGCGCACGCGGCGCCGGGATCCGCAGCGGGGCGCGAGCCCATCCCCACGCGGTCGGCCCTGGCCGATCCGTCACGAAATCCGTCAGAGTCGAATCCCGAATCAGTGAGGGCCACCGATGGCAACTGAAGAACGTCTCACCGAAGCACTGCGCAAGTCGCTGTTCGAAGCGCAGTCGTTGCGATCGCAGTTGGCCGAGGTCGAAGCCGGACTGTCCGAGCCGATCGCGGTGGTGGGCATGGGATGTCGTTTTCCGGGCGGCGTAACGAGCCCGGCGGACCTGTGGGACGTCGTATCCCAGGGCCGGGACGTGGTGTCGGGGTTCCCCGAGGACCGGGGCCTGGAATTCGAGGGGTTGTTCGATCCCGAGGTGGGGGTGGCCGGCAAGACATATGTGCGCGGGGGCGGATTTGTCAGTGGGGCCGCGGATTTCGATGCCGGGTTCTTCGGTATCAGTCCACGTGAGGCGTCGGCGATGGATCCGCAGCAGCGGTTGCTGCTGGAGGTGTCGTGGGAAGCGCTCGAGCACGCGGGGATCGACCCGCGGTCGCTGCGCGGGTCGACCACCGGGGTGTACACGGGAATCGCGGGTACCGACTACGCCGCGCGGTTCGGATACCGGGCTCCCGCCGGGTTCGGCGGGTTCGTGGGCGAGGGGAACGCGCTGAGTGTGGCCTCGGGCCGGGTGGCATACGTTTTGGGCCTGGAGGGCCCGGCGGTTTCGGTGGATACCGCGTGCTCGTCGTCGCTGGTGGCATTGCACATGGCGGTGCAGGGCTTGCGGCTGGGGGAGTGCTCGCTGGCGTTGGTCGGTGGCGTGACCGTGTGGTCGTCGATGGCGATGGTGGTGGAGTTCTCGCAGTTGCGTGGTCTGGCCGCTGATGGCCGGTGCAAGGCGTTCGGCGCCGGGGCCGATGGTTTCGGCCCGGCCGAAGGAGCGTCGGTCATCGCGGTGGAACGGCTGTCGGACGCGATTCGGCTGGGTCATCGTGTGCTGGCCGTGGTGCGCGGGTCCGCGGTCAACCAGGACGGTGCGTCGAACGGTTTGACCGCACCGAGTGGTCCGGCCCAGCAGCGAGTAATTCGCCGGGCATGGGCCAATGCCGGTATCTCCGGTGGCGACGTGGATGTTGTCGAGGCGCACGGCACCGGGACGCCCCTTGGTGATCCCATCGAGGCCCAGGCGTTGCTGGCCACCTACGGTCAGGGCCGGGACGCCGAGCGGCCGCTGTGGCTGGGATCGGTGAAATCGAACATGGGACATACGCAGGCCGCTGCGGGGCTGGCCGGCGTGATCAAAATGGTCGAGGCGATGCGCCGGGGGGTGCTGCCGGCGACGTTGCATGCCGAGGAACCGAGTCGCGAGATCGATTGGGACGCGGGCACCGTGCGGTTGCTGAGCGCCAATCGTGACTGGCCCGTGTCGGGTCGTGCGCGTCGCGCAGGTGTCTCGTCGTTCGGTATCAGCGGTACGAACGCGCACGTCATCCTGGAACAGGCGCCGGAGCCGGTGGCCCCGCAGGACCGGCCGGCCGACGGTGGGGTGGTGCCGTGGGTGTTGTCGGCTCGTAGCGCGACGGCATTGATCGCTCAGGCAGTTCGGTTGCGGGAGTTCCTGGATCGGCATCCGGAGGTGGACGCACGGTCGGTGGCAACGACGCTGGCGCGGCGCACGGTGTTCGAGCATCGCGCGGTGCTGATCGGCGCCGATCGCAGCGAGCTGGAGACCCGATTGCAGGCGTTGATCGCGGGTGAGTCCGCGTCGGGCGTGCTGGTGGGGCGGGTGTCCGGTGAGGGCAAGACGGTGTTCATCTTCCCGGGCCAAGGCTCCCAGCAGCTCGGTATGGGCCGTGAACTCTACGACCGGTACCCGGTTTTCGCCGCCGCGTTCGACACGGTGGCGCAGGCGTGCGACGCGATGCTGGATCGCTCGTTGCGTGAGGTCGTGTGGGGCTCCGACGCCGAAGATCTGAACAGCACCCTGTACGCGCAGCCGGCCTTGTTCGCGGTCGAGGTGGGACTGTCCGCTCTGCTCGCGGAGTGGGGCGTGAAACCGGATGTGGTGCTGGGACATTCGCTGGGTGAGATCACCGCGGCCCACGTGGCCGGTGTGCTGGATCTGGCGGACGCGGTGGCCCTGGTGATGGGCCGCGCCCGGTTGATGTCGGAGTTGCCCGCGGGCGGGGCCATGGTGGCCGTGCAGGCGGATCCCGCCGATGTCGAGCCGTTCCTGGCGGGCAGCGACGTCGATCTCGCGGCGGTGAACGGTCCCGGCGCGGTGGTCATCTCCGGGCCCGGGGACGCGGTCACCGATATCGCGGCGCGGCTCGGCGAGCAAGGGCACAAGACCACGAAACTCGCTGTCTCGCACGCGTTTCACTCGATCCTGATGGAACCCGTGCTCGAGCAGTTCGCCGGAATCGCCGCGCGGGTGTCGATTTCCCCGCCCGGGATCGCGATCGTGTCGAATCGCGACGGTCACCTGCACGCCGAGAACTCGGAAGCTTATGGGGCGGGCGACTATTGGGTTCGCCACGTGCGTGAGACGGTCCGGTTCGCCGAATCGATACAGACCCTGGCCGCGCACGATCCCGCCGCGCGGGTGCTCGAGGTCGGACCGGCCGCGCTGAGCGCGCTGATCAGTGCGGCGACCACCGCGCCGGTAACGGTGTCCCTGTTGCGCCGGAATCGTGACGCGGTGAGCAGTGCGCTGGAGTCCGTTGCCGCCGCGTTCGTCGCGGGTGTGGCCGTGGACTGGTCCGTGGTGGTGGGCGGGGGTGAGTTGGCGGAACTGCCCCCGTACGCATTCGAGCGCAGGCGGTATTGGCTGGACGCTGTTTCTGCCGGTGACGTGCGCGGTTTGGGCGTAAGTGGTTGTGACCACGCGTTTCTGGGTGCGGTGGTGGAGTCGCCGTCTTCGGGTGAGGTGGTGTTCACCGGTCGGGTCGGTGTGGGCAGTCACGGCTGGGTGAAGGACCACCGGGTGGGTTCGGTGGTGCTGGTGCCGGGTGCGGCGTTGGCGGAGTGGGCGTTGTTCGCCGGTGACCGCTTCGGGTGCGGAGTCGTGCGCGAGTTGGTGTTGCAGGCGCCGCTGGTCGTCCCCGAACGAGGCGGGGTCGATATCCGGGTGGTCGTCGGAGCCCCGGGCGAGGAGGACGGCAGTCGTGGCGTGGAGGTGTTCTCCCGGCTCGAGCACGGGCAGGGCGCATGGGCATCACACGCGATCGGCGTGGTGGAACCCGACGGAGCCGGTGGGGGCCACGGCGTGGTCGACGGTGCCGGGGTCTGGCCGCCGGCGGATGCCGAGCCCGTTCCGGTCGACGACTTCTATGAAGTGTGTGCCGAGCGCGGGTATCTGTACGGTCCGGTGTTCCAGGGCCTGCGATCGGTATGGCGCAGTGCGGGTGCGGTTTTCGCCGAAGTAACCCTGCCGGAGGCAGTGGCGGGTGTCGAAGAGTTCGTGATCCATCCGGCGCTGCTCGACGCGGTGATGCAGGCGGTCGGCTTCCTCGACCTTCCGGTTCCCGACGGGCAGATCCTGTTGCCGTTCACCTGGGAACAGGTGCGGGTGCACGCCGTGGGTGCGCGTAGCGTGCGGGCACGGCTGCGGGTCGCCGGTGATCACCGGGTACAGATCCAGGTGGACGACAGTGCGGGACGACCGGTCACCGAGGCGATGCTGACGGTGCGGGGAGTCCGCGCGAGCGATCTGCACGGCGTCGCGGAGGAAGAGGTCCTCTACACCGTCGACTGGAAACCCCTGGATGTCGGTGCGATCGATCCGGCAACGGCTGCGGATGTGACCGTACTGCGAGCTGCGGGCGGCGTGTGGTCCGTGGTGGAGCAGGTTCAGGGGTGGCTGGCCGAGGAGAACCGGGCGGGTGGCCGCTGTGTGGTGGTGACCTCGGGTGCGGTGGCCGTGGACGGCTGCGATCCGCTGTCGGGTCTGGTCGATGCCGGTGTGTGGGGCCTGTTGCGGTCGGTACAGAACGAGTATCCCGATCGTGTCGTGCTGGTGGACACCGACAACCCGCACGAGATCGACCGGGCGGTAGCGGCGGTACTCGCCAGTGCGGAGCCGCAGGCGGCCGTGCGCAGAAACGCGGTGCTGGTGCCGCGGCTGGTGCGCCTGGAAGCCTCCTCGCGGATCGGGATCGGTTCGGGTGGTTGGCGATTGCGTACCGCCGGTGCGGGAACGCTCACCGCGGACAACTTCGTCGCCGAACCGGTGGCCGTCGACGCCGAACTCGAGGACACGCAGGTGCGGATCGCCGTGCGCGCCGTGGGTGTGAACTTCCGAGATGTGCTGGTGGCGTTGGGAATGTACCCGGATCCGGACGCGGTCATCGGTGGTGAAGGGGCCGGGGTCGTGGTTGCCGTGGGCTCCGGGGTCACGAACGTGGCCGTGGGCGACCGGGTGATGGGTGTGTTCGACGGGGTCGGTTCGATCGCGGTCGCGGATTGCCGTGTGGTGGCGCCGATTCCGGCGGACTGGTCGTTCGCCGCGGCCGCGGGTGTACCGGCGGTGTTCCTGACCGCGTACTACGGGCTGCGTGATCTGGCCCGGGTCCAGCGGGGACAGCGGGTGCTGATCCATGCCGGGACCGGCGGGGTCGGCATGGCGGCGATCGCGTTGGCGCGGTTGTGGGGTCTGGAGGTGTTCGCGACCGCGAGTCCGGCCAAATGGCCGGTGCTGCGGTCGATGGGTATCGACGACGACCACATCGCCAGCTCACGGAATGCGCGGTTCGAGGAGGTGTTCCTGAACGCCACCCGCGGTGCGGGTGTGGATGTGGTGGTGAATTCGCTGGCAGGCGAGCTCACCGATGCCTCACTGCGGCTGTTGCCGCGCGGGGGCAGTTTCATCGAGTTGGGTCGCACCGATGTCCGCGATCGGGATGAAGTTGCCCGGTCGCATCCGGGGGTGAACTACCAGGCGTTCGTGTTGATCGACGTCTGTGCCGACCACCTGGGTGAGATGCTGCGCGAGCTGTTGGCGCTGTTCGCCGCCGGGGACATTCGACCGGTCGAAACCTCCGCGTGGGATGTCCACCGGCTGCCCGAGACCTACCGCTACCTCAGCCAGGCCCGGCATGTGGGCAAGACCGTCATCTCGGTTCCCCGCCGGCTCGACGAGCAGGGCACGGTGCTGATCACCGGTGGTACCGGGGCGCTGGGAGCGGTGTTCGCGCGGCATCTGGTCCAGGAGTACGGGGTACGGCGTCTGCTGCTGCTCAGTCGCAGTGGAGATGCGGCGCCCGGCGCCTTGGATCTGGTGCGCGAGTTGGCCGAACTCGGTGCACATGCCGACGTGGTGGCCTGCGATGTCTCCGATCGTGACGCACTGGCCGAGGTGTTGTCGCAAGTGCCGCAACAACATCCGCTGACCGGCGTCGTGCACACGGCGGGTGTCCTGCGCGACGGTATGTTCGCGTCGTTGACCGCCGACAAGTGGGAACCGGTATCGGCGGCCAAGGCCGATGCGGCGTGGCATCTGCACGAATTGACCGCCGGCGGTGATCTGGCGATGTTCGTGATGTTCTCTTCGGCGGCAGGGATTCTCGGGTCCCCGGGTCAGGCGAACTACGCGGCGGCGAACACATTCCTCGACGCGCTCGCTCATCACCGCCAGCGCAGTGGTTTGGCGGGTACGTCGTTGGCGTGGGGTCTCTGGGCGCAGAAGACCGGTTTGACTGGCCATCTGGGTGATCAGGACGCGGCCCGGATGGCGCGCAGCGGCTTTCTGCCGATGACCACCGAGCAGGGCCTGGCGATGTTCGACGCGGCGATCGAGTCCGGTCACCCGCTGGTGGTTCCCGCGCGGATCGATACCGCGGCGTTGGCCGAATCGGGTGCGGTGCCGGCGATCGCGGGTCTGATCGCGAGATCCCGCCGCCGAGCCAGCAACGAGGACAGCACCCAGCAGTCCACGCTCTCCGCGTTGCTGCAGGGGCGCAGCGACACCGAACAGGATCGAATCACCCTGGAGTTCGTCCGTGATCAAGCGGCGGTCGTGCTGGGACATGACACCTCGCACATGATTCCCCCGGAAGAGCCGTTCAAGAGTCTGGGTTTCGACTCGCTCAGCGCGGTCGAGTTCCGCAACCGTCTGCAAACCGCGACCGGGTTGAAGATTCCCGCGACGATCGTGTTCGACCGCCCCACTCCCCGCGCACTCGCGACACATCTCCGCACCCAGATCTCGGCCCCGACCTCCGAAAACGACAACCACACAGCAGAACTGATGGAGCTGCTGAGTCGCATCGAGGAACGATTCGCCACGGCGGAACTCGAAGAATCGGACAGGGGAACGGTGCTCCGCCGGATCCGGGACATCGAACGCAGATTCAACGACGGTCTGCCCGACCAGGTCGCCGATCTCGACGAGGTCGACGACGCCTCCCTCTTCAGCCTGATCGACGGAGCCTGACCGCCGCCGGTGCTCTCGAGCACCGGCACGGGTTCGTTTTCCAGCGCCGTGCGCTGTGTTCAGCCATGTGATTTTCGATCGAGGAAGTGTCGTCATGTCGAATGAGAATGACCTCCGGGTCTATCTGAAACGGGCTGCGGGGGAGCTGCAGTCGCTGCGGTCGCGATTGGCCGAGGTCGAAGGCGGGTTGTCCGAGCCGATCGCGGTGGTGGGCATGGGCTGTCGCTTTCCGGGCGGGGTGACCAGCCCGGCGGACCTGTGGGACGTCGTATCCCAGGGCCGGGACGTGGTGTCGGGCTTCCCCGACGACCGGGGCTGGGATGTGGAAGGGCTGTTCGACCCCGAGGTCGGGGTGGCAGGCAAGACGTATGTCCGAGAGGGCGGATTCGTCAGTGGGGCAACGGAATTCGACGCCGGATTCTTCGGCATCAGCCCGCGTGAGGCTGCCGTGATGGATCCCCAGCAACGGTTGCTGCTCGAGGTGTCGTGGGAAGCGCTCGAGCACGCGGGGATCGACCCACGGTCGCTGCGCGGCTCGGCCACCGGCGTGTACACCGGGATCGCGGGAACCGACTACGCGGCACGGTTCGCGGAGCGGGTTCCCGCCGGGTACGGGGGGTCTGTTCTGGAAGGGAACGCCCTGAGCGTGGCCTCGGGCCGGGTGGCATACGTCCTGGGCCTGGG
Organism: Nocardia sp. NPDC005978; assembly: GCF_040614455.1. Lineage (NCBI taxonomy): Bacteria > Bacillati > Actinomycetota > Actinomycetes > Mycobacteriales > Nocardiaceae > Nocardia > Nocardia sp. NPDC005978. The sequence continues at coordinate 21,345 of NZ_JBEXUS010000002.1, read as the reverse complement.
GGGCCCGGCGGTCTCGGTCGATACCGCGTGCTCGTCGTCGCTGGTGGCATTGCACATGGCGGTGCAGGCGTTGCGGCTGGACGAGTGCTCCCTGGCGTTGGTCGGCGGTGTGACCGTGTGGTCCTCCATGGCGACGGTGGTGGAGTTCTCGCAGTTGCGCGGGCTTGCCGCCGACGGCCGGTGCAAGGCGTTCGGGGCCGGGGCCGACGGTTTCGGCCCGGCCGAAGGAGCGTCGGTCATCGCGGTGGAACGGCTGTCGGACGCGGTGCGGCTGGGCCACCGTGTGCTGGCCGTGGTGCGCGGGTCCGCGGTCAACCAGGACGGGGCCTCCAACGGTTTGACCGCACCGAGTGGTCCGGCCCAGCAGCGGGTGATTCGCCGGGCATGGGCGAACGCGGGTGTTTCCGCCGGTGACGTGGATGCTGTCGAGGCGCACGGCACCGGGACCGCGCTGGGTGATCCGATCGAGGCGCAGGCGTTGCTGGCCACCTACGGTCAGGGCCGGGATTCCGAGCGGCCGTTGTGGCTGGGGTCGGTCAAGTCGAACATGGGTCATACGCAGGCCGCGTCGGGTTTGGCCGGGGTGATCAAGATGGTGGAGTCGATGCGCCGCGGGGTGCTGCCCGCGACGTTGCACGCCGAGAAACCGAGTCGCGAGATCGACTGGGATGCAGGCACTGTGCGATTGCTGAGCACTGGTCGTGACTGGCCGACTGCGGGTCGTGCGCGTCGTGCGGGGGTGTCCTCGTTCGGAATCAGTGGAACGAACGCGCATGTCATCCTCGAACAAGCGGCGTCACCTGCGCGGGAAGAGCTGCCGACCGGTGAGGACACGGCCCCGATGCCGTGGGTGTTGTCGGCGCGCACTGCCGCGGCGTTGACCGGTCAGGCAGTTCGGTTGCGGGAGTTCCTGGATCGGCATCCGGAGGTGGATGTGCGGTCGGTGGCGGCGACGCTGGCGCGGCGCACGGTGTTCGAGCATCGCGCGGTGCTGATCGGCGCTGATCGCGGCGAGCTGGAGACCCGGTTGCAGGCGCTGATCGCCGGTGAGCCGACACCCGGCGTGGTGGTCGGGCGCGCGGCCGGTGAGGGGAAAACGGTCTTCGTCTTCCCCGGCCAGGGCTCGCAGTGGCTCGGTATGGGCCGCGAACTCTACGACCGGTACCCGGTTTTCGCCGCCGCGTTCGACTCCGTGGCGCAGGCGTGCGACGCCATGCTGGATCGGCCACTGCGTGAAGTCGTGTGGGGTCCCGACGCCGAGGACTTGAACAGCACCCTGTACGCGCAGCCGGCCCTGTTCGCCGTGGAAGTGAGTTCGTGTGCTCTGCTCGCGGCGTGGGGGGTCGAACCCGATGTGGTGCTGGGGCATTCGCTTGGCGAGATCACCGCGGCCCACGTGTCCGGTGTGCTGGATCTGGCGGACGCGGTGGCCCTGGTGATGGGCCGTGCCCGGTTGATGTCGGAGTTGCCCGCGGGCGGGGCCATGGTGGCCGTGCAGGCGAGCCCGGAGGATGTGCTGCCGTTGCTGGAGAACAGCGACGTCGGTCTCGCGGCGGTGAACGGTGCTGACGCAGTGGTGATCTCGGGACCGGCGGCCGCGGTCGCGGATGTCGCGGCGCGGCTGGTCGAGCAGGGCCGCAAGACCACGAATCTTGCTGTGTCACACGCGTTTCACTCGGTGCTGATGGAGCCCATGCTCGACCGGTTCGCCGCGATCACGTCCGGGGTGTCCGCCTCGCCGCCGAGAGTCGCGATCGTGTCGAATCTGGACGGACGCCTGCACACCGAGGCATCGGAAGGCTATGGGGCGGACGACTATTGGGTTCGCCACGTGCGCGGGACGGTTCGGTTCGCCGAATCGGTACTGACCGTGGCCGACCACGATCCCGGCGCGCGGTTTCTGGAGGTCGGGCCGGGCGCGCTGACCGCACTGATCGGCGAGGCGACCACCGCGCCGGTGGCGGTGTCGTTGCTGCGCCGGCGGCGCGACGCGGTGAGCAGTGCGCTGGAGTCCGTGGCTGCCGCGTTCGTCGCGGGTGTGGCCGTCGACTGGTCGACGGTGATCGGCGGCGGTGAGCTGGTCGACCTGCCCACCTACGCGTTCGAGCGCAAGCGGTATTGGCTGGATGCTGTGTCCACGGGCGACGCGCGCGGCCTGGGCGTGCGTGGTTGCGATCACGCGGTTCTGGGTGCGGTGGTGGAGTCGCCGTCCGCGGGTGAGGTGATCTTCACCGGCCGGCTGAGCTCTAACGGCTGGGTGCGTGATCACGCGGTCGGTTCGGTGGTGCTGGTACCGGGTGCGGCACTTGCGGAGTGGGTGTTGTTCGCCGGTGATCGGTTCGAGTGCGGGGCTGTTCGGGAGCTGGTGTTGCAGGCGCCGCTGGTGGTTCCCGCCCCGGTCGGGGTCGACATCCGGGTCGTTGTCGGCGCCGCGGGGGAACTGGACGGCAGTCGCCGGGTGGAGGTGTTCTCCCGGCCCGAACATGCCGAGGGGGACTGGACTTCCCACGCCCTGGGTGTGGTGGAGCCCGACTCCGGGCAGCCCGCCGGCGCCGCCGTGCCCGGGGCGTGGCCGCCGGTCGCCGCCGAGCCGGTCTCGATCGGCGACTTCTACGCGGAATGCGCGGAGCGGGGGTACGGGTACGGACCGGCCTTCCAAGGCTTGAAGTCGGTATGGCGCTGCGGGGGTGAAGTTTTCGCCGAGGCCGTCCTGCCCGAGACGGCAGCGGACGGTGCGGATCGGTTCATGATTCATCCCGCGTTGCTCGATGCGGTGATGCAGGCGGCGGGTTTCCTCGACGTTCCGGTTCCCGACGGGCAGATCCTGCTGCCGTTCGCGTGGGAACGGATTCGAGTCCACGCGCTGGGAGCCCGTGCCGTGCGGGCGCGGCTGCGCGCCGCCGGTGATCATCGGGTCGAGATCGTGGTGGAGGACGGTGCGGGCCGGTCGGTCGCCGAAGCGACGCTGACCGTGCGTGCCGTCGATCCGAGCGACCTGCCCGGCGTCGGCGCGGACGACGTGGTCTACACCGTCGGCTGGAAACCCACGACGCTGCTACCCGACTCGGGCGAGGGCCAGACGCGACACCTCCTGCGCTGCGAATGGCGATGGGACAGCGACCCGGATGGTCTGCGCGAGGGGTTGCATTCCATCGTCGAAGACCTCCGCTCCCGGCTACGGTCCGCGGACCCGCAGGACACGATCGTGGTCGTCACCCGGCAGCTGATTCACGTCATCGACTCCGATGCAGTGCATCCCGGGGGCGAAGCGACGTGGGGTCTGCTGCGATCGGTGCAGAACGAATACCCGGGCCGAATCGTGCTCGTAGACACCGACGATGGCGACGACACCGTCATCTCGAAGGCGATCCGTGCGCGCGGCGGCACGCAGGTGGCGATCCGCGAAGGTCGCCACCTCACCCCCCGAATCCAGCGCGCCGGCGCGAGCAGACCGACTCCGCCGAGTCCGTTGCGCACCGGTGTACGGGGGACGGTGCTGATCACCGGCGGCACCGGCGTCGTCGGTGCGGCCCTGGCCCGCCACCTCGTCGAGCAGCAGGGCGCATCGCACATTCTGCTGGTGAGCAGAACGGGTTCGACCTCCACCGCCTCGATGTCACTGTGCGAGGAGCTGCACTCGCACGGGGCCGTCGTCGACTCGGTCGCCTGCGATGTGAGCGACCGGGCGAGTCTGCGCCGGGTGCTGGACACGATTCCCGGCGACGCTCCCCTGGTCGGGATCGTGCACGCGGCCGGAGTTCTCGCGGACTCGTCGTTCGATGAACTCACGGCACAGGACCTCGACGGTGTCCTCGGCGCGAAGGCGGGCGGCGCGTGGAATCTGCACGAACTGACCGCCGGCGACGAACTCGAGTTCTTCATCCTGTGTTCCTCGCTCAGCGCCGCCATCGGCACACCGGGACAGGCAGGTTACGCGGCCGCGAACGGGTTCCTCGACGGTCTCGCCGAATACCGCCGGGCTCTCGGACTGCCGGCCACCTCGATCGCCTGGGGCCTCTGGGAATCCGAGACCGGAATGGGCGGTGCCCTGGTGGCGGCCGACAACGGCCGGCTCGGCAGATGGGGAATCGGCTCGATCTCCCCCGCGCACGCACTAGCGGGACTCGACCGGGCCCTCGCCGGCCACCGGGCACGGACCATCGTCGCGAGCCTGGACCTGGACCGCCTTCGGACATCGAGCGCCAAATCGGGCATGTTCGAGATGTTCGGGCACTCGCCGGGCGGCACGCGGACCCGCCTGCCCGACGGCCGCGAAGCGACCGGGGAACAAGACGATCTGCTGGCCGAGGTGGCGGCGATGAGTCCGGAACAGCGATTGGAAAAGATCCGCGACGTGGTCCTGGACGAACTGTCGGTGGCACTCGGTTATGCCGACCCCGGCGAGATCGATCCGAGCCGGAGTTTCCAAGACCTCGGGGTGGATTCGCTCAGCGCGATGGAGTTCCGGAACGGCATCTCCGCGGTGACCGGAATTCGCGTATCGCCCGGTGCCATCTTCGATTACGAGACGCCGGACGATCTCATCAACTACATCAGCGAACTGCTGCCGACCCTCGCCGGCGGCGTCCCGTAGGACGCCCTGATCGCCGGTCCCGCCGACGCGGCCGGGTGATCGAAGCCGGCACGTATTCATCGTCGTTTTCCAGCGCCGGGCGCGCTGGGTTCAGTCACGTGATTTCGATCCAGGAAGTGCTGTCATGTCGAATGAGAATGATCTCCGGGTTTATCTGAAACGGGCTGCGGGGGAGCTGCAGTCGTTGCGGTCGCGGCTGGCCGAGGTCGAGGGCGGGTTGTCCGAGCCGATCGCGGTGGTGGGCATGGGCTGTCGTTTTCCGGGCGGGGTGACGAGCCCGGCGGATCTGTGGGACGTGGTGTTCCAGGGCCGGGATGTGGTGTCGGGCTTCCCCGACGACCGGGGCTGGGATATGGAGGGTTTGTTCGATCCCGAAGTGGGTGTGCCCGGCAAGTTCTATGTGCGCGAGGGCAGTTTCATCAGCGGGGCAGCGGATTTCGACGCCGGGTTCTTCGGCATCAGTCCGCGTGAGGCCGCCGCGATGGATCCGCAGCAGCGGTTGCTGCTCGAGGTGTCCTGGGAAGCGCTCGAGCACGCCGGGATCGACCCCCGATCACTGCGCGGCTCGGCCACCGGGGTGTACACCGGGATCGTCGATGGCGACTACGGACCGCGCGTGTTCCAGGACCGAGAAGGCTATTCGGGCCATCTGATGACCGGGAAGACCCTGAGCGTGGCCTCGGGGCGGGTGGCGTACGCGCTGGGATTCGAAGGCCCGGCGGTATCGGTGGATACCGCGTGCTCGTCGTCGCTGGTCGCGTTGCATCTGGCGCTGCAGAGCCTGCGACTGGGGGAGTGCTCGCTCGCCCTGGTGGGCGGTGTGACCGTGATGTCCAACCCCGATGTCTACGTGGGCTTTTCGCAGCTGCGCGGACTGGCCGCCGACGGCCGGTGCAAGGCGTTCGGTACCGGTGCGGATGGTTTCGGCCCGGCCGAGGGAGCCGCGGTGCTCGCGGTGGAACGGCTGTCGGACGCGGTGCGGCTGGGCCATCGGGTGCTGGCGGTGGTGCGCGGTTCGGCGGTCAATCAGGACGGCGCGTCCAACGGTCTGACCGCGCCCAGTGGTCCGGCCCAGCAGCAGGTCATTCGCCAGGCGTGGGCCAACGCCGGTATTTCCGGTGGCGACGTGGACGTGGTGGAGGCACACGGCACCGGTACGCCACTCGGCGACTCGATCGAGGCGCAGGCGCTGCTCGCCACCTACGGACAGAGCCGGGACGCGGAACGGCCGCTGTGGCTGGGGTCCGTCAAATCGAACATGGGCCACACGCAGGCGGCCGCGGGGCTGGCCGGGGTGATCAAGATGGTGGAGGCGATGCGCCGCGGTGTACTGCCGGCGACCCTGCACGCCGAGGAGCCCAGCCCCGAAATCGATTGGGACGCCGGGGGTGTGCGGTTGCTGTCGGCTCGTCGTGACTGGCCGGCGGTGGGCCGCGCGCGGCGCGCGGCGCTGTCGTCGTTCGGGATCAGCGGCACCAACGCGCACGTCATCCTGGAACAGGCGCCGGAGCCGGCGGCCGTACAGGATCGGCCGGTCGACGGTGGGGCGCTGCCGTGGGTGCTGTCGGCGCGCAGTGCCACGGCGTTGACCGCCCAGGCGATTCGCCTGCGAGAGTTCCTCGGTCGGCATCCGGACGTGGACGCGCGGTCGGTGGCGGCGACGCTGGCACGGCGCACGGTGTTCGAGCATCGCGCGGTGGTCATCGGCGCCGATCGTGCCGAGCTTCGGACCCGGTTGCAGGCGTTGATCGCCGGTGAACCGACACCCGGCGTGGTGGTCGGGCGTGCGGCCGGTGAAGGCAAGACGGCGTTCGTCTTCCCCGGTCAGGGCTCCCAGTGGCTCGGTATGGGTCGCGAGCTCTACGAGCGCTACCCGGTTTTCGCCGCCGCGTTCGACACCGCGGCCGGCGCACTCGCGGAGTTCGTCGACTGGAGTCCGCATGACGTGCTGCGAACGGCTCCGACGGCGCCGAGCCTGGACGCGGTCGACGTCGTGCAACCGATGCTGTTCGCCGTATCGGTCGCGCTGGCCGAGGTCTGGCGCGCGGCCGGAGTGCATCCCGACGCGGTGATGGGTCACTCCCAGGGGGAGATCACCGCCGCGGCCGTCGCCGGCGCGCTGCCGCTGGCCGAAGCCGCGCGCATCATCGTGCTGCGCAGCCGCTGCGTGGCAAAGCTTTCCGGGCGCGGCGGCATGGCCTCGGTGCAGTTGCCGGCCGAACAATTGCTGCCCCGGCTGGGCACATGGAACGGCCGGCTCGACATCGCCGTCGTCAACAGTCCGCGGAAAACCGTTGTGTCCGGCGAGCATTCCGCGCTCGACGAACTGGTCGCCGAGTTGGACGCCGAGGGCGTCGACATCAAGCGGTTGCCGGTCGACTACGCCTCGCACTCGCGACAGATCGACGACATCGAAGACGACGTTCGCTCCGATCTCGGCGATGTCAGCCCGATCGACGGCTCCACGGCCGACTTCATCTCCGCGGTCCACGGCGGCAAGATCGACCCGGCGACCCTGGACGGTGACTACTGGTACTCGAACCTGCGCGAACCGGTGCGATTCGACAGGGCCGTGCGCGCGGCGATACACGACGGCTGCCGGACCTTCATCGAAGTCAGCCCGCACCCCATCCTCACGGTGCCGGTCGAAGAGAACTACGACGACGCCGGCGTCGATGACACTGCGGTAGCCGTCGTCGAGACGTTGCGCCGCGACGATGGCGCCCTCGACCGGTTCACCCACTCCATGGCCCTGGCGTTCGTGTCGGGTGTCGGTGTGCGGTGGTCCGCGGTGGTCGGCGGGGGTGAGTTGGTGGATGTGCCACCGTACGCGTTCGAGCGAAAGCGGTACTGGCTCGACGCCGTATCCGGTGGTGACGTACGCGGTCTCGGCGTAAGTGGTTGTGACCACGCGGTTCTGGGTGCGGTGGTGGAGTCGCCGTCCTCGGGTGAGGTGGTGTTCACCGGCCGGGTCGGTGTGGGGACCCATGGCTGGGTGAAGGACCACGGGGTGGGCTCGGTGGTCCTCGTGCCCGGGGCGGCGTTGGCCGAATGGGCGTTGTTCGCCGGTGACCGCTTCGGGTGCGGAGTCGTGCGCGAGTTGATTCTGCAGGCGCCGCTGGTGGTTCCCGAACGAGGCGGGGTTGACATCCGGGTGGTCGTCGGAGCCCTGGGCGAGGAGGACGGTAGTCGCGGGGTGGAGGTGTTCTCGCGGCTCGAACATGGGCAGGGCGCGTGGACCTCGCACGCGGTGGGCGTGGTCGAACCGGATTCGGGTCCGGTCGGTGCGGGCGTGGGGATGTGGCCGCCGGCGGCTGCCGAGCGGGTTCCGGTCGACGACTTCTACGAGGTATGTGCCGAGCGGGGTTATCGGTACGGTCCGGTGTTCCGGGGGCTGCGGTCGGTATGGCGCAGTGCCGGTGCGGTTTTCGCTGAGGTGGTGCTGCCGGAGGCGGCGTCGGCGAGTGCCGACGAGTTCATTGTGCATCCGGCGCTGCTCGATGCGGTGATGCAGGCGCTCGGTTTCCTCGATATCCCGGTGCCCGAGGGGCAGATCCTGTTGCCGTTCGCGTGGGAGCGGGTGCGGGTGCACGCGGTCGGTGCGCGCAGTGTGCGGGCGCGGTTGCGCGCGGCCGCTGATCACCGGGTGCAGATCGTGGTGGACGACAGTGCGGGGCGGCCGGTTCTCGAGGCCGTATTGAGCGTGCGCGGTGTGCGTCCGAGCGATCTGCACGGCGCCGGGACGGGCGACCCGCTCTACACCGTCGACTGGAAACCCCTGGACGTCGGCGCGATCGATCCGACGGTGTGTGCGGACGTGACCGTCCTGCGGGGCTCGGGCACCGGTGTGTGGGGCGTGGCGGAGCAATTGCAGGGATGGCTGGCCGAGGAGAACCAGGCCGGTGGCCGCTGCGTCGTGGTGACCTCGAATGCGGTGGCCGTCGACGGCTGCGATCCACTGTCGGGCCTGGTCGATGCCGGCGTGTGGGGCCTGTTGCGGTCGGTGCAGAACGAATACCCCGACCGCGTCGTGCTCGTGGACACCGACGACCCGGACAACATCGAGTGGGCGGTAGCGGCGGTGCTCGCCGGTGCGGAGCCGCAGGCGGCGGTGCGCAGGGATGTGGTGCTGGTGCCGCGGCTCGTGAGCATGGAGGGGCCGTCCGGAATCGAGATCGGTTCCGGCGAGTGGCGATTGCGCACGGCGGGTGCGGGAACGCTGACAGCCGACAATTTTGTCGCCGAACCGGTGGCCGTCGACGCCGAACTCGAGGACACGCAGGTACGGATCGCCGTGCGCGCGGTCGGCGTGAATTTCCGGGACGTGCTGGTTGCGCTCGGAATGTACCCGGATCCCGACGCGATCATCGGCGGTGAAGGGGCCGGGGTCGTGGTCGCCCTGGGAGCCGGGGTCACGAACGTGGCCGTGGGCGACCGGGTCATGGGTGTGTTCGAGGGTGTGGGTTCGGTCGCGGTCGCGGATTGCCGTGTGGTGGTGCCCATTCCGGCGGACTGGTCGTTCGCCGCGGCCGCGGGTGTACCGGCGGTGTTCCTGACCGCCTACTACGCGCTGCGTGACCTGGCTCGCGTCCAGCGCGGACAGCGGGTGCTGATCCATGCCGGAACCGGCGGGGTCGGCATGGCCGCGATCGCGTTGGCCCGCCTGTGGGGTCTGGAGGTGTTCGCGACCGCGAGCCCGGCCAAATGGCCGGTGCTGCGGGCGATGGGAGTGGCGGCGGACCACATCGGGAGCTCGCGGTCCGCGGAGTTCGAGGAGCGGTTCTCCCGTATCACCCGGGGTCTCGGCGTGGATGTCGTCGTGAATTCGCTGGCCGGGGAGCTCACCGACGCATCACTGCGGCTGATGCCCGGGGGTGGGAGCTTCATCGAGTTGGGGCGCACCGATGTTCGTGATCCGAGCGAGGTCGCCCGCGCTCATCCGGGGGTGAGCTATCAGCCCTTCGTGCTGTTCGAGGTCGGCCCCGACCGCCTGGGCGAGATGCTGCGGGAACTCATGGTGATGTTCGCCGGCGGGGACATCGCCCCGGTTCGGACATCCGCGTGGGACGTTCGCCGGCTTCCGGAGACCTATCGCTACCTCAGCCAGGCCCGGCACGTGGGCAAGACCGTCATCTCGGTTCCCCGCCGGCTCGATCCGGACGGCACCGTGCTGATCACCGGTGGTACCGGGGTGCTGGGAGCGGTGTTCGCCCGGCACCTGGTCCAGAAGTACGGGGTCCGGCGGCTGCTGCTGCTCAGCCGCAGCGGGGCCGCGGCGCCGGGTGCCCAGGACCTGGTCGATGAGCTCGGCGCCCTGGGCGCGCATGCCGACGTGGTGGCCTGCGATGTCTCCGATCGAGACGCACTGGCCGAGGTGTTGTCGCAAGTGCCGCAACAGCATCCGCTGACCGGCGTGGTGCACACGGCGGGCGTGCTGCGCGACGGCGTGTTCGCGTCGTTGACCGCCGCCAGGTGGGAACCGGTACTGGCGGCCAAGGCCGATGCCGCATGGCATCTGCACGAGCTGACCGCCGCCAGTGATCCGGCGTTGTTCGTGCTGTTCTCTTCCGCGGCAGGGATTCTCGGCTCCCCGGGTCAGGCCAACTACGCGGCGGCCAATACCTTTCTCGACGCCCTGGCTCACTACCGTCAGCGCAGTGGTTCGGCCGGTACGTCGTTGGCCTGGGGCTTCTGGGAGCAGAAGACCGGTCTCACCGGGCATCTGGGCGATCAGGACTCGGCCCGGATGGCGCGCAGCGGTTTCCTGCCGATGACCACCGAGCAAGGTCTGGCGATGTTCGACGCCGCGATCGAATCGGGTCAACCACTGGTGGTTCCCGCGCGGATCGACACCGCCGCGCTCTCCGAATCGGGTGCGGTCCCCGCTATCGCCGGTCTGATCGCGCGATCCCGCCGCCGGGCCAGCAACGAGGACAGCGCTCAACAATCGACGCTCTCCGCGTTGTTGCAGGGGCGCAGCGACACCGAACAGGATCGAATCACCCTGGAGTTCGTCCGTGATCAAGCGGCGGTCGTGCTGGGACATGACACCTCGCACATGATTCCCCCGGAAGAGCCGTTCAAGAGTCTGGGTTTCGACTCGCTCAGCGCGGTCGAGTTCCGCAACCGCCTGCAAACCGCGACCGGGTTGAAGATTCCCGCGACGATCGTCTTCGACCACCCCACCCCCCGATCACTCGCAACTCACCTCCGCACCCAGATCACCCCGCCGGCCACCGACAACCAGTCGACCGAACTCTCCGAATCGGATCTGCGGAATCTGTTGAACCGGTTGCCGATCGACATCATTCGCGCCTCCGGCATCGCCGAGATCGCCCGCGGACTCGCCGTCGGACATCCGGGTTCCGGGGCAATCGCGTCGCCCAGCGGCGAGTCCGGCAGATCCATCGAGGAACTCGACGCGAACGAATTGATCGACCTGGCCATGGGACATTGATCCCGCCATCGAGAGAGAACCTGAATCATGGCAATCTTCGGCTCGACAGAAGAGCTCTACGGCACTGCCACACCGTTCCTGGAACGGGTGATGGAGACCGGCCTCAAGGACAAATTGGTGCCGATCGGCAGTTTTCGCATCGTGTACTCCAACCCGGCCGGGTACTTCCTGCTCGACCCGACGATGGACGACGCCCTGCAGGTCACGGTCGGAGACACCGCCGCGGCCGGTGACGTCGACGTTCAGTTGACGATGTCGGCCGACGACGGCCACCGCCTCCTACTCGGAACGCTGAACATCAAGAAGTCGCTCGCGCTGCGCAAAGTCAAGGTTTCCGGTCCATTGATCAAGCTGCTGAGTCTGCTCCCGGCGTTCGAGCCCATCTACGCCGAGTACCGAAAGTATTTGACAGACATAGGTCGTCCGGAACTCCTGGACTACTGACCCGCGTGTGCGACGAGAAGAGTCACCATGACAACCCAGACGAAAGATCCGGTCTCCGGAACCAGAGCTGCGATCACACCGCGGACGGTTCCGGGTGAACCCGGGCTATGGCTGATCATCTTTGCTGAACTCGTTCTTTTCGGGGTGTACTTCGGGTGCATCACCTACTACCGCATCGAACATCCGGACATGTTCCGCGAGTCGAAGGAAATCCTGAATCCGGCGGTGGGCATCGCCTACACCGCCCTGCTCCTGACCGGATCGCTCTTCGTCGTTCTCGGGATCAACGCGGTGCAGCGACTCGCGGCTCGCGATGCCACCCGCTGGTTCAGGTACGCATCCTGGACGGGCGTCGCCTTCTTCGTCGCGAAATGCGTGGAGTACGGCACGAAGGCGTCCGACGGTATCTTTCCGAACACCAACGACTTCTTCATGATGTATTTCGTCCTGACGGCACTTCACCTTTGCCATGTCATCGCGGCGACCATCCTGTTCCTGGTGATCGGCTACGGGCCCGACTCGGTTCGCCTGCGCCTGAATTTCATCGAAGGGTCCGGTAGTTACTGGCATTTCGTGGACGCGGTCTGGGTGTTCCTGTTCGCGCTTTTCTATCTGGTTTAGGAGGAGGATCTGTGGACGGCGGAAATGCCGGTGCAGCGCCGGTGCAAGCGTGGAAGGCGGATCGGGTAGCCGTGTACGCGTGGTCGATCCTCATGGTGATCACCGTGGTGTCGGTCATGACGAGTAGCTACACACGCGGCTGGAACTACGAGCCGGCGGTAGTTGTGTTGTTCGCCGGCATCAAATTCTGGATCATCGCATTCCAGTTCATGACCAATCGCGGGTCGGCAGCTTGGCTGCGCGCCGCGCTCGGCGTATACGCCGTGCTGCTCGTGGCCGGGCTCTCCGTACCGTATTTTGTCTAGATCATCGTGTGCCGTGCGTTCTCGGGCGGCGGGATCTTAATAGCGAAGAGGCATATTCATCGCGATGAGCACTCTCATTAGCTTCAAGTATCAGAAACGTTTGGCCCTTACGTCTTTCGTCTTGTACGTCCTGTTCACGAGCGGGCTCTTCTGGGGGCGGTTGTTCACCGCGGAATGGAAGTCCCCTATCACCGACCCCAACTGGACGGCAGAGCAGGCTTCGGCCTTCTACACCGACCACCGCGGACTCATCCAACTGGGCGTCTTCTCCTACATGATCGGCACCTCGTTCCTCATCCCCCTGGCCGTGCTCGTGGCCGCCCGAACCCGGATGCTGGAGAAGCGCTTCGCGTTCTTCAGCATGGGGCAGCTCGTCGCGTTCACGGGCTGCTACATGGTCATCGTTCTCATGGGCATCATGTGGACGATGGCGGCGTTCCGGGCCGGCAGCGTGAGTCCCGAACTGACGCAGGCCTTCAACGATCTGGCCTGGCTCGTCACCATCTACGGCTGGCCGCCCTTCGCGGCCTGGATTCTGCTCATGGCGCTGCCCGTCTTCCTGGCCCCGCCGGGATCTCCCACCCTGCCCCGGTGGTGGGGGTACTTCAGCATCCTCGAAACCATCGCGGGCGGCACCGTGATCAACGGACTGGTCGGGTTCTTCAAGACCGGGCCCTTCGCCTACAACGGGATCATCTCCACCTACCTGCCGCTGGGATTCTTCGCGGTGTATCTCGTAGTGACCTCGGTGATGCTGGCGTTCTTCGACCGCAATCATCCGGATTACCACGGTGATTCGGGCCGCGCCGCCGCGGTGGGCGACGCGGATCCGCACCCGGTCGTGTCCGAGCCGGACCGTCCGCTGGACGTCCCATTGCCCGAAAGGATCGGTTGAGTGACCGAGAGCAGAGATATGTCGCCCGAATACGACGTGGTGGTCATCGGCGCCGGTGTCGCCGGGCTGACGGCAGCCAGAGAACTCGTGGCAGCCGGCCACACCGTCACCGTCCTGGAAGCCAGAGATCGGGTCGGGGGTCGCCTGCACAACGGGATCCTGCCCGACGGCGCGCCCATCGAACTCGGTGGCCAGTGGGTGGGCCCCGGGCAAACCCATGTGCTGTCGCTCATCTCCGAGCTCGGGCTTTCACTGTTTCCGACCTACGATTCGGGACGTCACGTCGTCGAACTCGACGGTAAGCGGGTCACATACAGCGGCCGCATTCCGCGAGCGAGTCCGGTGCTCCTTGCCGATCTCGCCTACGGACTCTGGCAACTGGACCACGGTGGCCAGCCGCTGCCGGCACCCGGAATCCCGCTGTCGGCCAAGGCCGCCGAGCTCGATCGGCAGACGTTCGCGGAATGGATCGGCAAGCATATGCGCACCGAGCGCGGGCGACGCTACATGCGGTACATCACCGGGGCGATCTTCGCCGCCGAACCCGAAGAGCTCTCCGCCCTCTGGGTGTCGGCGTTCCTGGCCGCCAATGGCGGAACGGACAAGCTCATCAGCACCAAAGGCGGCGCTCAGCAGGACCGGATCGTCGGTGGATCACAGCAGATCGCGCTGAAACTCGCGGAGCGACTAGGGGATCGAGTCCGGCTCAGCAGCCCCGTGAGCGGGATCGACTGGGACGAGCGGGGGGTTCGCGTCGAACTGGCGGATGCCTCGACAGTGACGGCCCGGCGAGCGATCGTGGCGATTCCCCCGGTGCTGTGCGGGCGACTTCGGTACACGCCCGATCTGCCCGGGGACCGTGTCCGGCTCACCGAGCAGATGCCGATGGGGCGCGTCATCAAGATCAACGTGGTCTACGGCGAACCCTTCTGGCGCACTACGGGACTCAGTGGTCAGGCCAACAGCACAACGCGAGCCGTCGGCACGGTGTTCGACAACACCCCGCCGGGCAGCGAACTGGGAGTGCTGCTCGGTTTCATCGACGGACGGCACGCGGATCAGGTCGCACGACTGTCCACGCGGGAACGGTACCGGCAGAACGTGGACGATCTGGTCGCCTACTTCGGCCCGGCCGCTGGCGACCCGATCGACTACATCGAAACCGACTGGGCCGCAGAGCAATACACCGGAGGTTGCTTCGGCGCCTTCACCGGACCGTCGACACTGACCCGATTCGGAACGGCACTGCGCACTCCGGTCGGACCGCTGCACTGGGCGGGCGCGGAGACCTCCCGGACCTCGGTCGGCTACATGGACGGCGCGATCGAATCCGGACAGCGCGCTGCGCGCGAGGTATCCGAACTTCTCGCACGGATTCCCGTCGGGACGAACGACGGGGCGGCCTGAAGACAAGCCGGAGCACAGCCTGCTGTGTCGAAGCCGGATCTGGTGGATGAGGCGGCGCTTGCGCTCGTGGCGCCGGCAGGGTCCCGGCGTGGCTATTGCTCAGCCTGACCGATAGGCATGATTCCCTTGTCGGTAGCAGGTCAGAAGAGTGCGCTGAAGCGGTTGTCGCTGGTCGAGTGTGTCGAGCGTTGTCGGCTCGGTTGAGCGAGTCGGATGGAATCGTCGAGGAGCTGCGAATGACGAATTCTTCGAATTATGACCCGCAGGGTCTGGATCGGTCGCGTCTGCCGATTCCGGATCCGCCGTTCCGGGGAACGATCGGCACGACGTACGAGGATTCGGTTCCGGATTGGCCGGATCCGCCGTCAGCTCCGGCGGGCGCTCCCAACGTGGTCATCATGATGCTCGACGATGTCGGCTTCGGGCAGGTCGGGACATTCGGTGGTCCGGTCCCGACCCCAGCTCTCGACAAGCTCGCCGGCGCGGGTCTGCGATACAACCGCTTTCACACGACGGCGATCTGCGGGCCTTCCAGGGCCGCGCTGTTGACCGGGCGCAACCACCACAACTGCGGCGCGGGTTTCCTCGCGGAATGGGCGACGGGATTTCCGAGCTACACCAGCCTGATCCCGAAGTCGACCGCGACGATCGGACGGACGCTTCGGGAGAACGGCTACAACACCGCCTGGTTCGGCAAGAACCACAACACGCCCGATTGGCTGACCAGCGTGGTCGGCCCGTTCGATCGCTGGCCCACCGGACTGGGTTTCGACTATTTCTTCGGTTTCAACGCGGGCGAGACGAACTCCTTCTACCCGGCGCTGTTCGAGAACACGCGCGCGGTGGAGCCCGATCGTGGGCCCGAGGAGGGCTACCACTTCATGACCGACATCACCGATCGGGCGATCGAGTGGCTGCGCTACGGCAAATCGGTGAACCCGGACAAGCCCGCTTTCCTCTACTTCGCCCCGGGAGCCATGCACGCTCCTCACCAGGTGACCCAGGAGTGGCGCGACCGATTCCGCGGTCAGTTCGACAAAGGCTGGGACGTCGTTCGTGACGAGACCTTCCAGCGTCAACTCGCGCTCGGAGTGATCCCGCCGGGGACGGTCAACACCCCGCGGCCGGACTGGGTGGACCCGTGGGATTCGCTCTCGGAGGACGAGAAACGTGTGTGCGCCCGCTTCATGGAGAACTATGCCGGGTATCTCGCCTTCGTCGATCAGGAGTGCGGGCGTCTGATCGACGCCGTCAACGGGCTTCCCGACGCGGACAACACCCTGCTCTGCTTCATCGTCGGAGACAACGGCGCCAGCTCCGAAGGCGGTCCGCGCGGGACCGTGAACGAGATCATGAACCTCAACGGCATTCAGTCCGACGTCAGCGAAATCCTCGCGCGCATCGACGATATCGGCACTCCGAACAGCGAGTCTCATTACCCGATGGGCTGGGCGTGGGCAGGCAATGCCCCCTTCCAATGGGTCAAACAGGTCGCCAGCCACCTCGGCGGCACCCGCAACCCCATGATCGTCACATGGCCCTCCCGCATCACCGAGGCCGGCGGCATCCGGTCCCAGTTCACCCATTTGATCGACATCGTCCCGACCATCCTCGACATCGCCGGAATCCCCGCGCCGGACACGGTCGACGGCATCGACCAGAAGCCGATGGACGGGGTATCGATCGCCTCGACCTTCGACTCGGCGGACGCACGCCCGACGCGATCGCGACAGTACTTCGAGGTCCTGGGCAACCGTGCGATCTATGACGACGGCTGGATCGCATGCGCCCAGCACACCCGCCCGTGGCGAATGGACATCGCACCCGGGAACTGGGACGCCGACCGTTGGGAGCTCTACAACCTCGACGAGGATTTCAGCGAGAGCCTCGACCTTGCCGACCAGCACCCCGCCAAACTCGCGGAACTGAAAGAGATCTTCGACCGCGAGTGCGTCGCCTACGGCGTCTACCCGCTCGATGATCGTGGCTCGGCGCGGCTCAGCGTCCCCAAGCCAGCCCCGGGGGGAGCAGACCCGAACCGCACGCGGTTCACCTACTACCCGGGTACGTTGCGGTTGCCCGAGACCGCCGCACCCAATACCAAAAACCGTTCTCACGCAATCGAGGTGACACTCGACGGAACGGGCGACGGCATTCTGGTCGCCGCGCGTGGATCCTCTGCGGGGTATGTGCTGTACGTGCACGACGGCCGACCTGTCTACCACTACAACTACTTCGGGTCCGAGCGCACGATCATCGAATCCGATCTGCCCTTGCCGGACGGCCCCTCGATCGTTCGCCTCGAGTTCGTCTATGACGGGGGCGGCTTGGGCAAAGGCGGCGAGGCAACACTGTTCGTCAATGACCGAGTCGGTGCTCGCGACCGGATCGAGCGCACCGTGCCCGGACGATTCGGGATCGATACCTTCAACATCGGCCGCGACACCGGTTCGCCCGTGAGCCCGCAGTACCCCATGCCGTTCGCCTTCACCGGAACGATCCGGCAGGTGGATATCGTCATCGCCGAGCCCGGAGTCAGCACGGACGAGGCACGGCTGCACGCCATGTTCGACGCGGGAAAAGACTACTGACAGCGACTGTCCGGCGACCCTGAGACGCTACTCCGAACCGTCACAGTGCGTTCGTCACACGCGCCAGGTGCCATACATCGCTGGGCCGGATCCCGCCCGGAAACGCGAGGTACTCGGGGGTCACCTGGTGCGGACGCCATTTGGATTTGAAGGCCAGCTGAGTTTCCGCGGGATACAGCGCCCGGCCGTGTTTGCGGACCTGAGCAGCGGCCAGCGTCAGCATACGGCTGGCGGCCCCGGGGATTTCATGCTCGGGCTCGATGCCGACGAAGGGCGTGAAGCCCAGATGAATCCAGCCGGCGTCGTCGGCGCGCAACGATTCCGCGGCAACCGCGAAAATATGCTCGACGACGCCGGGCGGTGCGCTGGGCACGCGACGCGTCAGGTCGTACAGCCATCCGTGCTGGGCGCCGTAGACCGGAGCGAACGACACGTAGGCGACCACACGCCCCGCGACCTCGGCCACGAAGAGCCTGCGCTCACGCTGCAGTGCGCCGCCGCGCTCCCCGATCATGAACCGAAGTTCCTTCACGTGGCGGCCCTTGCCGCGCAGCCAGGCCGAATCGATGGCATCCAGCTGCGTCATGCGGTCGGTGTCCGCCGCGCTGTTCGCCGAGACCTCGCTGACCACCACGCCTTCCCGCTTGGACCGCGAGATCATGTTCCGCGTCTTGACGAACTTCTGCCCGCGCAGCGTGAACGCGGAAAGGTCGATGCTGTAGGACGAGCCGAGCTGATTGACCACCCACCCGGCCTCGGCGGCGCGCTCGGCGTCGGGCCTGGACAACTGCACGGCGATCACGCGTTTGCCCTGCCCGGCCGCCGCCGCGTGGAACGCGGCGTCGAGCTCACGGCGTGCGTTCTCGTCCGCGCCGAAGGCGCCGGTGAACTGAATCCAGCAGCGTCCCTGCGGGCGATAGGCGATCACGCCGTGCACGCCTGCGACGGTGAAGAATTCGTTGTCCGCGTTCAGCGCGAGAAATGCCGACGAGTGATGCCCCAGATCCGCCAGGATCGGCAACGCCTCGACATTGGAACACCTCTGCATCGTTCAGTCTCCCCGGGTCCTGCCGCGGAATCGCACTTCGGTGACAGCGAAGCGCAGGGCGTCCGGCAGGGCCGGATTATGGTAGGCGGCCTGGATGATGCGGCCCTGCAATCCACGTCCGGCGGGGGGCCGGATGTGCCGAGTCGACGCGACACCGGCCAGCTGCCGGGGAAACCGCCTGATCCTGGCCGGCGTCATTCCGAACGGCATCGGCGGGAACACGTAGCCTTCGGTGCCGACCGAGGATCCCGTCACCGCCGAGCCCACGCCGAATGCCTTGTTGCGCCGTCCGGCCCACCAGGGTGGAACACTGTCGAAGACGATTCGCCCGCCGGGGAAACGGCGCGCGCAGTCCTCGATCAAACCGAGCGCGGCCTGCTCGTCGAGGTAGTACAGCAGCCCCTCCGCGGTGATGAGAACCGGCTCGTCCGGTGGTATGTGCTCTGCCCAGCCGAGATCGAGGGCCGAAGCACCGACCGACACGATGTTCGGCTCGGCCGGAAGAAGTCGGCTGCGGATCGAAACGATCTCGGGCAGATCCACACTGAGCCAGCGGCAATCGGCCGAGCCGAGTCGCCAGTAGCTGGTCTGCAATCCCTCGGCGAGGGCGACCACCGTGCCGTTCGGGTGCTCGTCGAGGAATTCGCGCACCACACCGTCGAAGGTCAGCGCACGAATCGCGTAGATCTGATTCGGGTCACCGAATTTCCGGCGGAACGGGTAGTCGAGGTCCTCCAGTAATCGAACCGCGTGCGGATCGGTGATGATCGCGTCCGGACGCGACGCTTCACTTCCGCGGAACCAGAGCGTGAACAGCGCTGTCTCGGCGACGCCTTCGAGGACCGCCGCATTCAACTTGACCAAGATTTCCTCGCTGCCGACTGTCGTACCTGCTGCGTTGACTCGGCGAGATTACGTTGACGTATTTCGGGTGGGAAGTGTTGTGCTGCACGGGCTTACCGCTGTGCACGTCGACGATTGACCGCACAGGACCGCGCGGTGATCATGAACCGGCGCACTGGCCAGGACGTTGTCATCGGGAGAGGGATGTGGCCGAAATGAATCCGTCGGCGGTCGAAGTCGAGCGGTGTGAGGTGTGCATCGTGGGCGCCGGAATGGCCGGGATCAATGCTCTAGCGGTCGCCACCGAGTACCTCGGCCGGCAGCAGAAGGTCGTTCTTCTCGACCGGCGACCTCGACCCGGTGGAATGTGGGTCGATACGTATCCGTATGTGCGCCTGCACCAACCGTACCGGTTCTTCACCGCCGGCAATCTCCGGTGGCAGCTCGACGCGGATCCCGCATACCTCGCGAACCGAGCGGAAGTGCAGGACCACCTCGCCCACTGTCTGGACACGCTGAGCCGGCGTGTTCGGCTCGTGACGCGTTTCGGCGTCGAATTCGAAAGCTGCACCGAAGAGTCGGGGATCGTTCGAGTGGTCACTCGGTCGGCGGATGGGACGACCCGCGTCATCGAGGCCAAGAGATTGATCAAAGCCTATGGCTGCCAGATCGTTCCGAACGACCCGTTGCCGCTGTCGAGCACACGGATCAATTCCATCTCACCCGATTACCACGACCTGCGACAGGGCGAGCTGAAGAACAGTTCCACGCCCGTCTGGGTCGTCGGTGGCGGCAAGACCGCCATGGATACCGTCCAGGTGCTCGTCTCGGAGTACCCCGATCGCGAGATCAACCTCGTCACGGGTTCCGGGACGTACTTCATGCGACGTGACGAGATGTTCCCCGAAGGAATGCGGAAATGGTGGTCCGGCTACGAGCCGATCAGCATGTTCTCGCGATTGGCCACACGGTTCGACGGGGTCAACGAGAAGGACATGGACGCCCTGTTCCGGGACGGCTACTGCACGCGCCTGACCCCCGACCCGGGTAACTTCCTGTTCGGCTACCTCTCCGACGCGGAAGCCGCGACGATTTCCGCGGGACTGACCTCGATCGTGCTGGAGCGTCTGGTCGATGCGGTCGATCGGGGCAGCGCAACGGAATTGGTGTTCCGAGACGGAACGACGAGAACGATTCCGCCCGGGAGCTGGGTGGTCAACTGCACCGGGTATCTGCTGGCGCGCGAGCATCCGTATGAGCCGTACACGTCCGAGAGCGGGTCGGTGCTGTCGATTCAGCAGCGTTCGGCGACCCTGCAACCGGTCACGGTGCAGTCGTATTTCATGACGCATTTGATGTTTCGCGATCGCCTGCGGGATGCGCCGCTGTACGAAATCGACGTCGAAGAACTCCGGCGCAAAGCGAGCAGGGTACTGCCCTACGCGTTGATCGCGCTCAACCAGCACAACTTCAGCGTTCTCGCCGACAACGTTCCGATCAAGACGTTCCTGGACTGTGGCGCCGACGTCAGTCGCTGGTACCCGATTCCGCGCCGCGTGCGGAGCGGCGCCCGGTTCCTGTGGACGCATCGCCGGGATCGCGACCACCACCGCAGGACGTTGGAGACCGTGCGCGAACGGTTCGATGTTCGATGCGGCCGGCTGGGGGCGAGTTGAGCGACGCGAAAGATTATGCGCGACAACGCACTCGAGTTGCTCGGCTTGAAAGTTCCACACGAATCCCGATAGCCGATTCGCATGGGCCCGGACGGTATACCGCGCGCACACCCCGCGCTGCAGCTCCGCTATGGTCCGAGGTGAACGAGCATTCGAAGGAGTACGAACAATGGCATCAGCGCAGGAACTGACATTCGGCCAGAAGGCCCGGCTGGGACTTCAGGCGGCGGGCGCGTTCGCCCGGAATCCGAAGGCCTTGGTAGCGGTGGTGAAGTACCAACTCGCCGAACGGAAGAAGAACAAGACCTCGGGTCCCGCCACCGGAGTGTGATCGCAGCGCTGCTGGAAACAGGAATTCGCGCGACCGGCCGGCAATTGCCGGCGCGGGGCGCGGAATTTGCGGCGACCTGAGCAAAACTCCCCGGCGCCCCTTCGGCCCCCCGTGGTGGTTTTTTATGCGACCG